>NZ_JBQFQP010000011.1:0-173695 GCF_056536925.1 Ruegeria sp. CI1
CAGCGATGGCCGTATCGAACGTCTATGGAAGCGAGAGGGGCTGAAGGTCCCGCACAAGCAGCCGAAGAAAGGACGGCTCTGGCTGAACGATGGCTCATGTGTCCGACTCAGTCGCCAGATCCTACGCAAAGCCTGCATGCGTGACAATTTTGAACCGTTAAGGGACTGATTGTGCGAAGAAATACCCACGCGGAAATGACGAAACATAGAAATCCAGAAATCGGGAAATGACAGTGCCTTGATGTGATTAAGGGCAAACAGGTTGCCCCGTCTGCCCAAACTCACCACCTGTTTCCAAGTGGCTACCGCCCAAATTTCCTGTGCAAAGGAAGGTGCGCAGATCACACCACACGCAAGCGTTTTCTCGTTGCCTCCAAGTCAGACACTTTCGCCTTCTCGCCATGGGCAAAGGGGCTTTGGATCATCGAAACGTCGATGTCCACGCGCTGCACAATCTCGTGCAGATATTCGAGATCATGGCCATCGCCTCCGTAGTGCTTGAGGTTCACCGTCTCCATCTCGTGCCCCATGAGAATATGGCGCAATTCACTGTCGGTGCGGGCCTTGATCTGTTCGACATTGAACTGCGTGCGGAAGCTGTGGAAGTCGATGCGCTTTTCATAGACATCGTTGGCCTTGCGGAAGCGTGTGAAATCCTTGGTGAAGTTCTCTGACAGGGTTTTGCGGTTTTTCCCACGCGTCAGGTGCGGAAATAGCCGATCCTCACCTTCGCGCCGCCGCATAGCCACCAAATCAAGGAAACCAAGTGCAATCAGACTGTTGTGGAGAGGCACACGGCGCGTTGCCGCTTTGGATTTCAAACGCTGCCATGGTGCGCCTACCTTGATATCGAAATAGACAATACCGTTTTCAGTCCGGATATCATCAAGGCGCAGCTGTAGCACCTCTTCTTCACGTAGACCGTGAAGAACCGCAATGATCACTGCCCAGAACATGGGATCGCCAATGTCGGCAATCCGACCTTGGAATAGCGGGGTTCGGAACAGCTTCGGCAACTCATCTCCCCAGATCTTGCGACTGTTGTCTTCTTGCAGAATTTCGAGACGTTCCAGTTCCCCCTTGGACCACATCACATTTTCCATGAAATTCTCTGAGAGGTAGCCAAGGGCCTCCATATAGCGCACGACACGCTGGGCGTCCTGCATATGCCGATAGACCGTGTTCACACGAAGCCGCGCAATGTTTTCCTGATGCTCAGCGGCTTCGATATTGCCCTGACTTGCACCAGCTTTTTTCAATTGCGCATGAACGCGTGCCTTGTTTTTCTGCTCGTCAAAATCTGTCGCCTCAACGATTTCACGGATCGTTCGCATTTCCTTGGAGGATTTGCCGTGGTTCGCTGGCACCCTTTGGATGATCGAAAACGCCTCGATGAAATCCGCTTTCGTCAAATCGCATAGCTGTTTGTCGCCAATGACGTCGATCATCAGCTTGGCGTTGGCCTTCAGATTTGAAAACGAGTTCCGTTCCCAAGACTCGCCTTTGGCTTTGACTGCAAGCTCTTCCGGTCGCTTGCCCTCTTTGCCCGCCAAACGCGCCTCACTGTATTTCTCATATGCTTCCGATAGCTTGATAGACGCCTTTTTCGTCGGCTTCGGGGGCGAAGGTTGGATCGGTTCAGACGCGGCCAGTGGCGCGCTGGCAGGCGCAGAAGTGGTTACGGTCGCTGGCTCTGCAACCACTTGAGCAACCGGCGCTGCGTGCATCGCTGTGGCCGCAGGTTCCACACGATAATCAGGCATTGAGGGTGCAGAGTCCGCTTTCAAAGCCGCCTCAAAGAAGTGACTGGGCGCAGTGAAAACACCCTGATCGCGCTTTGACCGCTCCACACTGAGATCCAGCAAAACGCGGGTCGCCTCATAGGCCAGAGCCACCCAATCACTGTTATCTTCCGAAACCTGCACGCCCAGGCGCTCCGCCGCCGCGCGGACAGGCTCTCGCGCCACCTCACGATTGCGCAAAAGCAGGGCGTCTCGCAGAGTCGCTTGCAGCGCGTGTTCGCGTTGCAGGGCCTGTTGCGCTTCTTCACGGGTGCGTTCAGGTGCAATGGTGCGTGCATAATCCGACGCTGCGATTTCAAATCGCACCAGCTCGGTCAAAACCCGTTCCATCAGACCTGTTTCCATGTTCGCAACGCCCCTCGAATAGTCGAAGGCAAGGGAGCTGAGCCACGTCAAGCGGCGGGCCAGCACCTCGGCCTCACGAACCACATCGGTCTTCAAGGAAAATACGAAAAACCGGTTTGAGGCGTTTTTTGAAAAAAGTTCCGGGACGCGCCGTCGCCAGTAAAACGACGATGGTCTGCGTTCCAGATGCAGGCATGTGTTTGATCTTCTCAATGCTCCGACTCCCGCATGGGGTTTGTGTAATCGGATGTGACAGAGAATGTGCCCAGAACGACAAAAGCGCCCCAAGGCGGAGCGCTTTGTCGTTTATTTCCAACTTCTTATGAGGAAGTTGGCTCCGGCGGTAGGGATCGAACCTACGACCAATTGATTAACAGTCAACTGCTCTACCGCTGAGCTACGCCGGAACGGTGCGCGCCGTATAGCAACACCGGTTTTCGGCGTCCAGAGGGTTCGGCACGGGAAACGCACATTTTTAACCACTGTGCCGAAACCGCGAGGCCGAAGACAGGGAATCGATCGGTTGAACTTTGGATTTCCCCAAAAGATCAACAAGATGAGCAAAAACATTGCGTTCGGCCGCGGGCAGAAGTGCCACGGGTGTGTCGGTATAGATGCGCTCTGCCAGTTCGCGGGCAGTGAGCGGGGTAGAGTCGAGTTGTTCCAGTATCGCGCGCTCACGTCCCAGCCTGTGCGAAATCAGCCAGTCGAGGCGACCCGCGGGGTCGATCACCGGGGCTCCATGGCCGGGGTGGAATACCGTCCAATCTTTTTTGCGCAACCGGCGGCAGGACGCCATGAAATCGGTCAGGTCGCCGTCCGGCGGAGACACCAGAGAGCTGGCCCAGCCCATCACGTGATCAGCGGTAAAGCAGTGACCGCGCCACGCCAAGGCTATGTGATTGCCAAGATGTCCGGGTGTGTGGATGACTTCCAGTTCCCAACCGTCACCCTGGACGATCTCGCCGTCCGCGACCTCGACACCCGGGCGAAAGTCTTTGTCGATGCCTTCGCCGCCACCAGCCATGCCGTCGGCGGCAAGTTCCCTCATCACGGCGCTGCGCCCGGCCTCTGGCCCACCAAAGGCGAAGACGGTTGCTCCGGTTTGTTCGGCCAAAGGGGCGGCCAGCGGCGAATGATCCAGATGTGTGTGGGTGACGAAAATGTGGCTGATGCGTTGGCCGGGCAGCAATGCGGCTTGAATGGCGGCCAGGTGGGCCTTCTGCAATGGACCCGGATCGATAATTGCAAGATCGGTATGCCCCACCAGGTAGGTGTTGGTGCCGCGATAGGTCATGGGAGAGGGGTTGGGGGCGAGGATGCGGCGCAGGCCCGGTTCAAGTTCGAAGGGTACGCCGACAGGCGGTTGGAAATCGTCGGGCGGTTGCATCTTGACCTCTTCCTCTTGTTCCGGTGGCCCGCTACGCTTAGCGCATGTCCTTCCGCTGGCTCAAACCTTATATGCCGCGTAGTCTCTATGCACGAGCGGCCCTGATCCTGGCGCTGCCGATGGTGGTGGTTCTGCTGGTGGTTGCGGTAGCGTTTCTGCAGCGCCATCTGGAAGACGTTACCATGCAGATGACGCTGACGGTGTCACGCGAAATCAGTTTGCTGCAGGATCAGATGCAAGGCACCTCGAACCGGCAAGACGCGCTTGCCAAAATGGGGCCGACACTGAATGCGCTTGACATGCAGGCGCGGTTTCTGGAAATGCCGGAGGTTCCCGATAGGGATATGCGGCGCTGGTACGATCTGACCGGAAAGATCGTGCAGGAAAACATACACCGGCTGTTGCCAGATGCGAGAGCTGTGCTTTTGCCCAGCAGCCGCGAAACCGAGGTGATTCTGAATACGCGTCTTGGTGCGTTGCAGTTGACGTTCGACCGTCGCCGCCTGTCGCCCGCAGCACCTCATCAGCTGATCGTGACGATGGTGTTTTTTGCAGTGCTGATGACGTCGATTTCCTTTCTTTACATGCGCAACCAGCTCAAACCCATTGCCAAACTGGCGGACGCGGCGCAGGCGTTCGGGCGGGGAAGAGTGGTGCCCTATTCACCACGAGGCGCGATAGAGGTGCGTACCGCCGGCAGCGCGTTTCTGGACATGCGCGCCCGGATCGAACGGCAGATCGAACAACGTACCCTGATGCTGTCTGGCGTGAGCCACGATCTGCGCACGCCGTTGACGCGTCTGAAACTCGGGCTCGCGATGATGCCCGACGACGAGGCGGCACCGCTATTGCAGGACGTCGATGAAATGCAGCGTTTGCTGGACACATTTCTTGATTTCGCGCGAGGAGCCTCGGAAGGCGCACCCGAAGCGGTCGACATAGCATCGTTGCTGGGCCAGATCGTCGAGGATGCCAGACGGGCAGGGCGTCAGGTGGAATTGGGCACATGCGAGGGTTCGGAGCCTGTGACATTGCGTCCGACGGCGATTCGACGGGCGGTCGAGAACCTGATCGGCAATGCGGTGCGCTACGGCACGAGGGCCGACGTGAGCTGTGCCGTCACGTCGAAATCCCTGCGCATTCGGGTCGAGGACGATGGGCCGGGCATCCCGGTCGAACAGCGCGGCGAGGCGATCAAACCATTCGCGCGGCTTGATCCCGCGCGCAATCAGAATCAGGGCGGCGGTGTTGGGCTGGGCCTGGCCATTGTCGCCGATGTGGCCCGTGCCCATGGGGGGATGTTGCGGTTGGGCGAAAGCGAAAAGCTGGGCGGTTTGCGCGCGGATATCGTTATCGCGCGGTAAAAGCCGGAGCGCTTTGGCAGATCGGATGGTATAAGGGGAATGCGCCCGGTTCGAATGAACCCAATTTACCGAGACGCCAGCCAAGGAGGGATAGAATGCCGCAGTTCAATGACATGTTCGAGTTGTCGGTCGAGGATGTGGATCTGATCGAAATGGCCTTGCGGACCGCCTCGGCGTCTATTTCACACCGACCGGCGGAAGAGGATGACGCAAACCGAGCCAAACGCGCAGAAACCGTGCGCCGAATCCATGACCTGCTAGGCCGATTGCACGATCAGAAGATTTTCTATCGTCCAAAGGACGGTGTCTATGTCGGCGGCTAAAAACGCAGTTTTCGTAAGTGAAAAGGGCGGATTGGTAGGCCCGGAGGGACTCGAACCCCCAACCAAAGCGTTATGAGCGCTCTGCTCTAACCAATTGAGCTACAGGCCCGCCTGAGCGCATTGCGTATCACGCGTGTCGCCCGCGTCAAGCCTGACCGTTGCATGCAGGCGCACAATCGACTAACCCGCGCTCAAAGCATTCATGAGGGTTCAGCCATGACAACGGGCAAAAGCGGCATGACGTATGCCGATGCGGGCGTGGATATCGATGCGGGCAACGCACTGGTCGACCGTATCAAACCTGCGGCAAAGCGAACCGACCGGCCTGGCGTGGCAAGCGGGCTGGGCGGTTTTGGCGCGTTGTTCGACCTCAAGGCGGCTGGATACAGCGACCCGATTCTGGTGGGGGCAACCGATGGTGTCGGCACCAAGCTGCGGATTGCCATTGATACCGGGGTGGTTGACGGGGTCGGCATCGATCTGGTGGCGATGTGCGTGAACGACCTGATCTGTCAGGGCGCGGAACCTTTGTTTTTCCTTGATTATTTCGCAACAGGAAAGCTGGAGACGGAAACGGCCGCGCGGATCATCGAAGGCATTGCCGAAGGCTGCGTGCGCTCGGGCTGTGCACTGATCGGTGGTGAGACGGCAGAAATGCCCGGGATGTATCCGGCGGGGGATTTCGACCTGGCAGGTTTTGCTGTCGGCGCGATGGAGCGCGGAACGGCGCTGCCTGCGGGCGTGCAGGAGGGTGACGTGCTGCTTGGGCTGGCCTCGGACGGGGTCCATTCCAATGGCTATTCATTGGTTCGCCGGTTGGTGGAACATTCCGGACTTAACTGGGAATCGGAGTGTCCATTTGCCGAAGGCGCGATGGGAAAGGTGCTGCTGACGCCGACTCGGCTTTACGTGAAATCTGCTCTGGCGGCGATCCGGGAGGGGGGCGTGCATGCGCTGGCCCATATCACCGGCGGTGGGCTTACCGAGAACCTGCCGCGGGTCCTGCCGGAAGGCGCTGGAGCGACCATTGACCTTGATGCGTGGGATCTGCCACCCGTGTTCCGGTGGATGGCCGAAACCGGTGGTATAGCCGAGGCCGAGATGCTCAAGACCTTCAATTGCGGTGTAGGCATGATTGTTGTCTGTGCGCCTGACAAAGCCGATGATCTGGCCGCGCTGCTGCGGGCCGAAGGGGAAACCGTATCGCGCATCGGCAGCGTAACCGGAACACCCGGTGTGACTTACACAGGCGCGCTGTTGTGAGTCATAAGCGCGTTGCCATCCTGATATCCGGGGGGGGGTCGAACATGGTGTCGCTGGTCGACAGCATGTCCGGTGACCACCCGGCGCGACCGTGCCTTGTGATGTCGAACGACGCGCAGGCCGGCGGATTGCAGAAGGCGGCGGATCGCGGTGTGCCGACCGCAGTTGTCGATCATAGGCCTTTTGGCGGGGATCGCGCGGCGTTTGAGGCCGAACTGGTGAAACCGTTGCTGGAGGCCGCAGTCGACATTGTCTGTCTCGCCGGGTTCATGCGCGTGCTCACAGGCGGGTTCGTGTCACAGTTTCAGGGACGGATGCTGAATATCCATCCCTCGCTTCTCCCCAAGTACAAGGGGCTCAACACCCATGCGCGCGCCATCGCGGCGGGTGACGCCGAACACGGCTGCACCGTGCACGAGGTGACCGCAGCGCTGGATGACGGCCCCATTCTGGGGCAGGCGCGAATTCAGATCGAACCCGGCGATACGCCCGAATCCCTCGCGGCGCGGGTGCTGGAGTGGGAACATAAACTTTATCCGGCGGTTTTGCGGCGGTTCTCTTCTGGCAACACAACGCCGGTTCTGTTGCCGTGATCCCTTGTCGGCGTTTACAGCCGCGCCAGCTTTGTCCTATGGTTCAGGAATTGCTCGGGGATGTGTGGGGTCTTTGAGTTTTGGAATGAATAAAAAGTGCAAGAAACAAAACCGCTTATGAAAACCCTTACCACCACGCCCGAGCTTGCGGAATTCTGCAAGGCCGCCGCCGCGCACCCTTATGTCACCGTCGATACCGAGTTTCTTCGCGAGCGGACCTATTACTCGAAACTGTGTCTCGTTCAATTGGCCCTTCCCGCCGAGGGGGAGGACAGCGCCGTGCTGGTCGATCCGTTGGCGGAAGGGATGTCGCTGGAACCGTTGCTGGAACTGTTTCGCAACGAAAATGTGGTCAAAGTGTTTCATGCGGCGCGGCAGGATCTGGAAATATTCTGGGTCGAATCCGGTGTATTCCCCGAACCGTTGTTCGATACCCAGGTGGCCGCGATGGTATGCGGATTTGGCGAGCAGGTAGGCTATGAAACCCTTGTGCGCAAGATCTGCAAGCAGGGGGTGGACAAGACCTCGCGGTTTACCGACTGGTCGCGCCGCCCACTGACCGACGCGCAAAAGACCTATGCGCTGGCGGACGTGACGCATTTGCGCAAGATCTATGAGTTCCTGGCGGCGGAGCTGAAGAAAACCAGACGGGACCACTGGGTTGCGGAAGAATTGCAGATCCTGACCGATCCGGCCACGTATGACATTCGCCCCGAAGAGGCGTGGCGTCGCATCAAGACACGCACGAATTCGGCCAAGTTCCTTGCAATGGTCCGGGAACTGGCCAAATTCCGCGAAGCTTATGCGCAGGAAAACAATGTTCCGCGCAACCGGGTCTTCAAGGACGACGCTTTGATCGAACTGGCCTCGACCAAGCCCAGAACCCCGGCCGATCTGGGGGGGTCACGCCTGCTGCTGCGCGAGGCGCGAAAAGGGGCCATTGCCGATGGCATTCTGGCGGCGGTGGCGCAGGGTATTGAATGTCCCCCGGACAAACTGCCAAAGATCGACAAGAGCCGGGACAAGATTCAGGTCAACCCCGCCTTGGCCGATCTGCTGCGAGTGCTTCTGAAATCGAAAACTGAAAGCGCAGGTGTTGCTGCAAAACTGATCGCCAACAGCGCCGAGCTTGATTTGATTGCGGCCGGAGAACGCGATGTACCATCGCTGTCGGGGTGGCGGTATGAAGTGTTCGGAGAAGACGCCCTGCGGCTTTGCGACGGTCAGATTGCGCTGGCAGCCAAAGGGCAGACCGTTCGGGTCGTTCCGCTGGGCTGACCGGCGTCAGCGCCTGCGGGTTTCGCGAGCGTTTTGCGCAGCCGAGACGCGGATGAGCCGAATACCCTCAAGATCCTGTTTGCTCAGATTGACCGCCTCGGTGATTGTGCGAGTGCGTTCCGTCCCTTGCGCGGTGGCATAATCGGGATAGACAACGCGGAATGTGAAGGCGAGAACGCCGTTCTTTTGATCTTCTTCGGATGAATTCAGCCGCAATTGTGCGTCATAGGCACCCTGTCGGGCAGCAACGCCTGTTGCAACCAGTATCGCGCCGGTCGATGTGGGATCCACCCGGAGCTCGGTAACCGTGGCAATAGGAACGCTGATGTCCACGGCTTCAGGCCCATCAAACAGACCTTTGCCGCCTCTTTGCGGGATCAGTGCGTTGGTTTCATCAACCTGTGTTGGTTCGCTTGGCGTGCTTTTGCCGAACCAGTTGGACGGATTTGCGCGAGAGTCGCGCCAACTGCCGCAGGCAGACAGCGTCAAAGCGGCAACCATAAGGAGAACTGGCAAAGATTTGTTCATGACAACCAACACGTTGAAGGAGCAACCTGAAAACGGGTTAGCCTAAATGAACCGGCTTGAAAAGACGTGGCGGGGCTGGACACGGCCCTGGCGCGGGCTTAGGTCACAGTTTGACGAAGATTTGAGAGGATCGCCGCATGGCCAGCCCCGCCTTTGAGGAAATTGTCGAAGACTTCGAGTTCCTGGAGGACTGGGAAGACCGCTATCGTCATGTGATCGAGCAGGGCAAGGCGATGGAGCCCCTTGACGAGGCGCTCAAGGTACCCGCGACCAAGGTGCATGGCTGCGCCAGTCAGGTTTGGTTGCATCCGACCATCGAAAACGGAGTTTTCAGTTTTGATGGTGACAGTGATGCCCTGATCGTGCGCGGCTTGATCGCGGTTTTGCGCTCGCTTTACAATGGCTTGCCAGTGGGTGAGGTTCCCAAGGTCGACGCACGGGCGGAACTGGAGCGGTTGGGTCTGAACGAGCATCTGTCGGCCCAGCGGTCAAATGGTCTGCGCTCGATGATCGAACGTATCCGCGATGTCGCATCAGAGAACGTGTGAGCGGTGCCTTTATTCTAAAACCTGCTCAGACCAATCGGTAAGCGTGGTTTCAAGATCGCCATAACCGGTGAAGCGATATTCGAATTCCAGCCCCATCCGCGCGGCGCAGGTCTTTGCCTTGTCGACCAATGCCGGATCGTTCGTCTGCGCCTGATAGACCAGTTTGGTGTAATTACCAAAATACATGTCCCTGAGCTGTGGATGGCGATCAAGCCCCAAAGGTTTCCATACGAACGCATCAAACTGACGGGTCAGGAAATCGGTGAGGTAAAACGCCGTCGTGTCACTTTCGTCGCGCGCCGAAAAAGCGTCATTGCCTTCGAAAAAGGAATAGCAGTGTGGTCCGGCAACCATTTCGACACCCAGATCGTCACAGGCCCGCTGCAACAAGCCTCCGGTCCCGCAATCGGCGTAGACAACAAAGATCTTCTCGTATTTGGATCTATGCTTGGCGACCGCTTGTTGTACCGCCTCGGTGATTTTTTCCGGTGTGACGTGAAGGATAGCTGGCAGGCAGGTGAGATCCATGTGATCCCATCCATTGCGGTCGCGGATGTCCAGGATTTCCCGCGCCAGCGCGCCACATGCGACCAGCAGGATACGCCCCGAGCTGGTCTTTGCGTCGAACCCGGTGGTCGTAAGATGGCGATCCTGGGGCGGTTGATGTGCGGTCAATCGAGATCTCCTTGTGCGTTGCACTCAGAGTTATCTTCATTGACCGCCGGGGCAAGTCCTGTTCCGACACTGGAAATCAGGCAACCGACACCTGAGTTTCAAACGTAGACAAAGTGGGGCGGGCACTGGGGCCATATGAGGCCAGTCCGTTTGCTTCCATTTCAGGAAAGAGAGACAGGATTTCCTGTTGCGTCGCCTTTTCCATGCTGTTCCAAGCCAATTCGCCGGGATGAAAGCTTTCGCTTATGCACCCATCGGCCCAGATCAACTCGTGACGATCGAAAAGCAGGTGGAAATAGGTGATGTTACCCCCGGGCTGCAACACGATATTCTTGCCGTCGATCAGCGACTTGGCAGGTGCCAGCGCTTCGCGCTGGCCCGTATGAAGTTCGACTTTCCAGTTGCGCACCAGCATGCGGTGTTGTTGCGAGACCAAAAGATCCCGGGTGTTGCCAATGGCGCCTGCGCGGAACAGCACCGGAGCATATGCGCCGGTTGCCTCTACCGTACGGCTGCCGATCCAGCGCAACTCCTGCGGGCCGCTATCCAGTGTACAGATTTGGTCGTCGGGTCTGAGGGTTTCGACGCGCTTCCAGCCTTTGGCGGTCTTGATACGTGTACCTTTGGCGAAACAGGTGACTATGTTCCATGCTTGCCGATCAGCGTTGGTGCCGGCAATGCCTGTGTTTCGTGCAACGCTGTCCAGAGAAATCGATTGTATAGCGCCGGCTTCGAGAGCATCCTGATCGGTATTGGGCGAGAATTCGGGTACGAGATAGGTATTTCCATCAACGTCTTGCGAAATCACAGCGGATATCGTGGCAGTTGAGCCATCGACATAAGTCAGCTTGGCATTGTAAATTGCCACGCCGTCAAAGGTTTGCGCTGGACCATTGTCGATGGAGAATTGCTCGAACGGTGGGTTGTTCATGTCATAGAACGTGCCGACATCCCCGACAGGACTCCAGGTAACAGCGTTTGTATACAATGGCTCGGTTTCGCTTCCGACCGTGAGACCAACAAGAGCCTCTGCATTTTCTGCGTTGTTGTTGCTTTCGACAGTGTCGATCTCGGAAAATGTACCCAGAAAAATAGCGTTGAATGTAGTTGGCATGTGAACCCCTGGAACTTTTAACTATCGCTAAATAACAAGGGGTTAAGATGGGGTAAATTAGGTGGTCGGGGATTGTGGTGCGGTTCACGCACTTGTCATAGGAAAAGGCCGCTCCGTGATCGGGCGGCCTTTTCATAGAGTGGGTGGGGCGTTTCAGCCAGCCATCTGGTTGTGCTTGCGCGAGACGAAATCCTTGGCGGTTTCAACCGCAACTGCCGCGTCACGGCAATAGGCGTCAGCGCCGATGGCCTTGCCAAATTCCTCGTTCAGCGGGGCACCGCCGACCAGAACGATGTATTCGTCACGCAGGCCTTGTTCGACCAGGGTGTCGATCACGACCTTCATATACGGCATGGTGGTGGTCAGCAGAGCGGACATGCCCAGAATGTCGGGCTTTTCGTTCTCAAGCGCTTCCAGATAGTTCTCGACCGGGTTGTTGATGCCCAGATCGACAACTTCAAAGCCCGCGCCCTCCATCATCATCGACACGAGGTTCTTGCCGATGTCGTGGATGTCGCCCTTGACGGTGCCGATGACCATCTTGCCGACGCGCGGTGCGCCGGTTTCGGCCAAAAGCGGCTTGAGGATGGCCATGCCACCTTTCATCGCGTTGGCGGCCAGCAGAACTTCGGGAACGAACAGGATGCCGTCACGGAAGTCGGCGCCGACGATGGTCATGCCACCGACCAAAGCCTTCGTGAGGATGTTATACGGTGTCCAACCCCGTTCAAGCAGGATGTTTACGCCTTCTTCGATCTCTTCCTTGAGGCCGTCATAAAGGTCGTCAAACATCTGTTCGACGAGTTCCTCGTCGTTCAATTCCGACAGGACGATGTCTTCTTCATCCGACATAAGCCGTTTCCCTGAGCTAAAGGGGCAAAGCCCCCGAGTGGCAATTTGGTCCGTTTTGCCAGTTTGCCATAATTTCACTGTGTCGATTGCGACATGGGCCGCTACGCAACCGACGTATAGGAAATATTTTGCCTCAGATCGATTGAATGTTCTTCAGAAAGAAGCTGAGGCCGCCTCATATCCATCTCGTGCAGCTTCAACTCGCACAAGGTTGGGTTTTGCTTAAATGGCTGACCGAGAATATTGCAGATGTTCACGTATTGTTCTAAATGGATTGTGGTTCATGTGGGAGATTGCAATGCCGCTGCACGTACATGCGCCCGGCAGGGGCGTGACGTCGAACAAAACGGGACAGTTCGAAAAGCACAGTACCGTGTCCGTGGACGACGGTTGGGATCTGGAAGAAGACGTGCCAACACTGCGCACGGTGGTGAGCGACGAGATCGCCCGAAGCCTGATCACGTTCAACCGGTCCCCGGACTTGCCGTTCGATCGTTCGATCAACCCGTACCGCGGGTGCGAACACGGATGTTCCTATTGTTTTGCGCGCCCAACGCACGCTTATCTGGGGCTGTCACCAGGGCTGGATTTTGAAACGCGGCTTGTCGCGCGACCGAATGCGGCTGAAATCCTGCGTCGGGAATTGAGTGCGCGGTCCTACAAGGTTGGCGCGATTGCCTTGGGCACAAATACAGACCCGTACCAGCCGGTAGAAAAAAATCGCTTTATCACAAGAGCTTGCCTGGAGGTTCTGGAAGAATTTCGGCATCCGGTGGCGATCGTGACCAAAGGGGCATTGATCGAGCGCGATCTGGATGTTCTGTCTCGTTTGGCAAAGCAGGGGTTGGTGCGCGTGGGGATATCCGTCACGACGCTGGACCCGGTTCTGTCGCGCAGGATGGAGCCGCGCACACCCGCGCCCAGGCGCCGATTGCAGATGATCGAACGGTTGACCGGAGCAGGCGTGCCCGTGCGCCTGATGACTTCGCCGATAATTCCCGGCCTGACGGATCACGAACTGGAGGACATGCTGCAGGCCGGGCGGGATGCGGGGGCCGATGCGGCCAGCTGGATCATGTTGCGGCTGCCACGCGAGGTGTCGCAGCTGTGGCAGGAATGGTTGGCGCAGCACTATGAGGGTCGCGCGGACAAGATCATGTCGCGTCTACGCGATATGCATGGCGGCAAGGACTATGATCCACGCTGGGGACATCGCATGCGGGGCGAGGGGCAATATGCCGAAATGATTTCGCAGCGGTTCAAGGCCGCAACGCGCAGAATCGGATTGTTGATCCAAACACCACCACTGAGGTGCGATCTGTTTCGGGTGCCCGCCCAGTCCGGCGATCAGTTGTCGCTGTTCTGAAGACGAAAATGCCCCGCCGATGGCGGGGACATTTTTCCGGCTGTTTCTGTCGGTCAGCGCTTTTCGATGTCGACGTAGTCGCGAAGAGTTTCGCCTAGGTACAACTGACGCGGACGACCGATCTTGTTCTGTGGATCGGCGATCATCTCTTTCCACTGGCTCACCCACCCAACGGTACGCGACAAGGCGAAGATAGGCGTGAACATGGAGGTCGGAAAGCCCATCGCTTCGAGGATGATGCCCGAGTAGAAGTCGACATTCGGGAACAGCTTCTTGTCGATGAAATACGGGTCTTCCAACGCCTGCTTCTCCAGCGCCTTGGCAACCTGAAGTTTGGGGTTGTTCTCAACGCCCAACAGATCCAGCACCTCGTCGGCGGACTGCTTCATCACTTTGGCGCGGGGGTCAAAGTTCTTGTAAACGCGGTGGCCAAAGCCCATCAGACGGAACGGATCGTTCTTGTCCTTGGCGCGGGCGATGTATTCGGGAATGCGGTCAACCGAACCGATCTCTTCCAGCATTTCCAGGCACGCCTGGTTGGCGCCGCCATGAGCAGGCCCCCAGAGACAGGCGATACCGGCTGCGATGCAGGCAAACGGGTTCGCACCCGAAGACGAGGCCAGACGCACGGTCGAGGTCGAGGCGTTCTGTTCGTGATCGGCGTGCAGCGTCAGGATGCGATCCATCGCGCGGCTGAGGATCGGGTTAACCTGAAAGTCCTCGGCCGGAACGGCAAAGCACATGTACAGGAAATTGGACGCATAATCGAGGTCGTTGCGCGGATACATAAACGGCTGGCCGACAGAGTATTTATAGGCCATCGCGGCAATGGTCGGCATCTTGGCGATAAGGCGATGCGTTGCGATTTCACGCTGCCGTTCGTCATTGACATCGGTGGAGTCGTGATAGAACGCGGACATCGCACCGACGACACCCACCATGGTTGCCATCGGATGAGCGTCGCGACGGAACCCACGGAAGAAATAGTGCATCTGCTCGTGGATCATCGTGTGGCGGCTGATCGTGGTCTCGAAATGCTCGAGTTCCTCAGCCTGCGGCAGATACCCGTAAAGCAGCAAGAAGCAGACTTCAAGGAAATGCGATTTCTCGGCCAGCTGGTCGATCGGATAGCCCCGGTGCAGCAGTTCGCCCTTTTCACCGTCGATATATGTGATGGTGCTGTCGCAACTTGCTGTCGAAGTAAAGCCGGGATCATAGGTGAACACATCCGCCATGCTGTAAAGCTTGCGAATATCAATCACGTCCGGGCCAGCAGTCGGAGAAAAGACCGGCAGCTCAAAGCTTTTACCATGTACAGTCAGAGTGGCTGTTTTTTGGCTTTCAGTCATGGGTGTCCCTTCCTCAATCATACGCGGCGCGGACCGATGTCCGTACCTGCGGGCAACGGCTGCGCATGGCTGCGCAGTCCTGGTCTTTGCGGAGCAGCGTTGCCCGACCGAAGGTGCGGGACCTAGTTCACTGCATCGGAAAGCCGTGCCAGGGTTTCTTCTCGCCCCAACACAAGCATCATGTCAAATACCGAAGGCGTTACTGCCCGACCTGCCAGCACCGCCCGCAAGGGACCGGCCAACTTGCCGAACTTGACCCCCTGCATTTCAGCGAATGCGTTGAGGTTATCCTCCAGTCCATCTCGCGTCCAGCTAGCATTTTGCAGATGCGGCGTCAATTCATTCAGTATACCGTCGGATACTGACGCGAGGGCGGCTGCTGCTTTCTCATCTGGCTCAATTGGTCGGGTCGTGAGGATAAAATGAGCTTTTTCAAGAAGTTCCGGAAAGGTTCTGGCCCGATCCTTGAGGCAATACATCGCACGTTCAAGGTCGCTTGATTGCGTTGCTGTAAGCGCGGAAAGATTTGCTGCGGCAAGATAGGCTTCGATCTCCTGCCGCAACGCAGCATCACTCGCAATCGCTATGTGCTGACCGCACAGGTTCTCCAGTTTCTTGAGGTCGAAGCGCGCAGGGCTTTTGCCGATACCATCAAGGTCGAACCATTCCTGCGCCTGAACATCGGTAAAAAATTCGTCATCCCCATGGCTCCAGCCCAGGCGCGCCAGATAATTGCGCATGCCCGCGGCCGGATATCCCATCGCCTGATACTCCTGCGCCCCGAGTGCGCCGTGACGCTTGGACAGCTTTTTGCCGTCTGGTCCGTGGATCAGCGGAATATGTGCCCACACGGGCACATCCCAACCCATGGCTTCATAGATCATCATCTGGCGCGCGGCGTTGTTGAGGTGATCATCGCCGCGGATGACGTGTGTGACCCCCATGTCGTGATCGTCCACCACCACGGCTAGCATGTAAACCGGCGTCCCGTCCGAACGCAGCAGGATCATGTCGTCAAGCTGGTCGTTGCGGATGGTGACGTCACCCTGAACCTTGTCGCGGATAACCGTGACACCATCTTGCGGCGCCTTGATCCGGATCGCGAAAGGCGTATCGGGATGTGTCGAGGGGTCGGCGTCGCGCCACGGGCTGCGATATAGCGTGGATTTTCCTTCGGCCCGCGCCTGTTCGCGAAAGGCCGCAATTTCGTCCTGTGTTGCAAAGCATTTGTAGGCTTTGCCCTGAGCCAGTAGTTCGTGCGCAACTTCGGCATGGCGCGCTGCGCCTTCGAACTGGCTGATCACATCACCATCGTGATCAAGCCCCAGCCAGCTCAGCCCCTGCAGAATCGCATCCGTGGCCTCGGGCGTGGACCGCTCGCGATCGGTGTCTTCAATCCGCAACAGGAATTTGCCGCCCCGACCGCGGGCATAGAGCCAGTTGAACAGCGCGGTGCGTGCGCCTCCGATGTGCAGAAAGCCGGTGGGAGAGGGGGCAAAGCGGGTGACGATCTTTTCTGACATATCTGGCGTTTACCTTTTGGTAACCAATGAGGTTCTAGTTTGCGCTTGTCTAACGAGCCAGGCGGGCAGGAGCAACCATGCGCATACTGGCAAGGGTCGAGGCGGCGATGCTGGCTCAGCGCGGGTTTCTGTTTCCCTGGGTGCCGGTTTTTCTGGCCATCGGGATCGGGGGGTACTTCGCTCTGAGCCGCGAACCCGGTCCGTCCGAATACGTCGGGGCGGGGCTGGTGATGCTTGTTTCGCTTCTTGCTGCATGGTTTGCAACCGCCGCGTGGGCACCAATTGCATGGGCGCTGGCGCTGTCGGCCGGGGGTCTGATCCTTGCCGGGGCGCACGCGCACAACGTGGCAGAGCCGATTCTGCAATGGCGCTACTATGGCCCCATAGAGGGGAGGGTCGTAGGCCTGGATCGGTCTGCTTCGGATGCGCTGCGGGTAACGCTCGATCAGGTGCGCCTCAACGGTGTACCGGAGGGGGAGCGCCCCGCGCGCATCCGAATTTCCCTGCACGGTGGCACCGTGCCGCTGGTACCGGGCCAAAGGATCATGACGACCGGACATCTGTCGCCGCCGCAAGGGCCGGTGGAACCCGGCGGATTTGATTTTCGTCGTCACGCATGGTTTCAGCGCCTCGGGGCCGTAGGGTATACGCGCGTGCCGGTCTTGACTGCTTCGCCGCCCGGAATGGGGCGGGAAGGTGTTCGGATATCAGCGGTGCGGACCGCGATCTCCAATCACATTCGAACCGAGTTGCCGGGGGATCTCGGTGGGTTTGCAGCTGCCGTGACCACCGGAGACCGGAGCGCGATCGGACAGCAAACGCTGGATGCGCTCAGGGCATCCAATCTGGCCCATCTGCTTGCAATTTCCGGGCTTCACATGGGGTTGCTGGCCGGATTTATTTTCTCCGCCACACGTATCGCCCTGTCCCTGATTCCCGCACTGGCGTTGCGCGTGCCGGTCAAAAAGATTGCCGCTGTGCTGGCGCTGGGGGCCGCCACCGCCTATCTGTTGCTTTCAGGCGGCAGCGTCGCGACCGAGCGCGCCTATGTCATGGTGGCAGTCATGTTATGTGCAATCCTCGTGGACCGTCGCGCAATATCGCTAAGGGCGGTGGCGGTTGCGGCCACGATCGTGCTGGTCCTGCAACCTCAGGCTTTGCTCAGCCCCGGTTTCCAGATGTCCTTTGCCGCGACCACCGCACTGGTCGCCGTGTTTGGCGCGCTCCGGAACTCTGAGATCGCGGTGATGCGCGGTCCGTTCCGGTCTGTTTTTGCGCTGGTCTTGTCTTCGGCGGTCGCCGGCCTTGCGACGGCGCCGGTCGCGGCGGCGCATTTCAATGCGCTGGCACATTTTGGCCTGTTGGCAAACCTGTTGTCCGTTCCTGTGATGGGAAGCCTTGTCATCCCGGCGGCGGTTCTGGCGGCGTTGCTGGCTCCGTTTGGACTGCAATGGATCGGTTTGGGGCTGATGGGGGTCGGCCTGCGCTGGATACTGGCCGTTGCGGAGTGGATTTCCACGCTTGACGGCGCAAGGGGTTATGTCGTCAGTCCACCGACCTATGTGTTGCCTGCGCTGGCTCTGGCCGCGTTATTCCTGATCCTGTGGCAGGGGCGCTTCCGCTGGTTTGGTGCAGTCGGCGTGGTCGCCGCGCTGTCCTTGTGGGGGCAGGGGCAGCGGCCCGAAATTCTTGTGGCGGATACCGGAGCCTTGGTCGGCGTGATGACACCAGAAGGGCGCGCACTCAGCAAGGCGCGCGGAGCGGGATTCATTGCGTCGGTTTGGCTGGAGAACGACGGGGATGGGGCAGACCAGCAACAGGCGGCGCTACGCTGGCCTCAGGATGAGGACATGCTGCGCCGGATTGATCTTGGCGATGTCGAGCTTGTCCACATTACCGGCAAAAAGATGGCCGGTGGACTCACCACGTGCTCGGAGAAACAGATCGTTGTCTCTCAGGTTCCACTAAACCTTTCGGGCGATTGCCTTTTGTTCGATCCGGCCAAGTTGTCCATGACGGGGAGCCTGGCGATTTCCGGCGGTCAGATCCAACAAAGCCGCGCGCTTTCGGGAGCGCGGCTTTGGTCACCGTAGGCAGGTATCAATACGTTCGGATCAGCCCGACCAGCCGTCCCTGCACCTTGACCTTGTCGGCAGGAAGGACGCGGGTTTCATAGGCGGGGTTCGCGGCCTCCAGCGCGATGGTGGCGCCTCGGCGAAAAAAGCGTTTCAGAGTGGCCTCCTGATCCTCGACCAACGCAACGACGATGTCGCCGTTGTCGGCGACCGAGGTTTCGCGGATCACCACGACATCGCCGTCGTTGATCCCGGCTTCAACCATCGAGTCGCCGCGCACCTCCAGCGCGTAGTGCTGTCCCTTGCCGGATAGCATGGAACCCGGAACCGCGACCTGATGCGAGACATGGCTGATCGCCTCGATCGGGACACCGGCGGCGATCCGGCCCATGACAGGCACCTCGAGCGCATGAGCCACGACCGGTTCGACATTTGCGGGACGCGGCCCTTCCGGGCGGTCGCCATCGATTACACGGGGTTTGAACCCGGTCGTTGGTTCGCCGCCCAGGCTCTCGGGCAGTTTTACAATCTCGATGGCGCGGGCGCGGTGCGCGAGGCGGCGGATGAAGCCGCGTTCTTCCAGCGCCGTGATCAAACGATGGATGCCGGACTTGGACCTGAGATCCAGCGCCTCTTTCATCTCGTCGAAACTGGGTGGCACGCCATCCCGTTGCAGGCGCTTGTGGATGAATTCCAGCAAATCCAACTGCTTCTTTGTCAGCATCGCTCATACCTCGTCGTTCATGCGTTTGCTTTTGTTCTACGCATGTTCACGTTTTGTGTCAACGGATATGAGCCAGTTCTACAATGGGAGATACAAGACCTGGGCCCCGGCATTACGTGCGGGATCGTCCGGTGGTCGCACGAGCAGGGCATCGGCGCGGGCCAGAACGCTGAGCAGAGAACTGTCCTGATCGTCGCAGGCGCGGATGCCGTTTTCGTCGATCGTGGCGCGCATATAGTGCTCGCGCGGTCCATTCCGGGACAGCGGCGCGGCAAGGCGTGCGCGGCGAAAGGCGGGCACGACATCCGACAGGCCAAGCATGCGCCGCACCATGGGCGCGAGAAACAGATAGCCACAAACCATTGCCGACACCGGGTTGCCCGGCAGGCCGACCATTGGCGTCTGCCCGATGCGCCCGGCCATCAACGGTTTTCCGGGCCGCATTCGGATCTTGTAGAACGCGCGCTCCATGCCCAGTCCGGCGGCTACATCGGCAACCAGATCGTGGTCGCCTACGGATGCGCCGCCGATGGTGACAACCAGATCGGCCCCTTTGGCCAATCCAAACGCGGTCTCCAGCGAGGATATCGTATCGCGGGCAATCGGCAGGATGCGGACATGTGCCCCGACCCCTTCAAGCAGCGCCTTGAGGCCAAACGTGTTCGACGCGATGATCTGATCGGGGCCGGGGATTTCACCCGGCATGACCAACTCATCCCCGGTCGAGATCAGGGCAATCTCGGGCTTTTTCACAACCGGAACTTCCGGGATATTCATGGCCGCCATCAGGGCGACATCCTCGGCCCGCAGAACGCGAGGTGCCTGAATTATTGTTCCTTTTGCGAAATCGATGCCGACGGGGCGGACATTCGACTTGGTACCGGGATCACGTGAAATGGTGATCAGATCTCCACGGCGATCGACATCCTCTTGAATGACAACGAAATCCGCGCCGTTGGGCATCGGGGCGCCGGTAAAGATGCGAACCGCCTGACCCGCGCCCACAGTGGTGCTGAAACGGTGGCCCGCTGCCGCCTCGCCAACCACTTTGAACATCGCGTGCAGTTCGACCTCTGCGGATTTGACGGCATACCCGTCCATCGATGAAGCCGCGAACGGGGGCTGATCGCGGGTTGCCGAGACATCTTCTGCCAGAACACGCCCGGCAGCATCCGTCAGGCCAACGGGTTCGGTTGGCAATGGCGAAACCAGATCGAACAGCAGAGAGCGGGCTTCGTCTACCGTAATCATTTCGCCTCGTAACGACCGGATTTTCCACCATCTTTCAAAAGAACGCGTATACCGCCGATTTCCATCGCCTTATCGACGGCCTTGGCCATGTCATACACGGTGAGCGCGGCTGTCGAAGCAGCCGTCAGCGCCTCCATCTCGACGCCTGTCTGGCCAGATGTCTTGACCGTTGCCTCGATGCGCACGCCGGGAAGTCCAGGGTCCAGCGTCAGTTCGACGGCAACCTTCGTAACCGGCAGCGGATGGCAAAGCGGGATCAGATCCGGTGTTTTCTTTGCCCCCATAATGCCCGCAAGCCGAGCGACGCCCAGAACATCACCCTTTTTTGCGCGACCTTCTGAAATGATTTCAAAGGTTTCCTGCGCCATCTTGATGTGAGCTTCGGCTACGGCCACCCGGTCAGTCACCGCCTTGTCCGAGACGTCCACCATATGAGCGTCGCCCTTGCTATCAAAATGCGTGAGTGACATTACATCGTACCTCGCACCAGAGGGTTGGCCAGCAGACTGCGCGTCGCCTCGGCAACATCTTCCTGGCGCATCAGGCTTTCCCCGATCAGAAAGCTGCGCGCACCATAGCGGGCGATATCGGCCAGATCCTCTGGCGTGTTCAGGCCGCTTTCACACACAATCATCCGGTCGACCGGAACAAGTTTCGACAATCTGCGCGTCGTATCAAGAGTGGTCTCAAAGGTCTTGAGATTGCGGTTATTTATTCCGATCAACGGGCTTTTGAGGTCGGTCGCACGCTCAAGTTCCGCCTCATCATGCACCTCGATCAAAACGTCCATGTCCCAATCAAAGGCGGTCTGTTCCAGCTCTGCCGCCTGCCCATCGTCGACCGAGGCCATGATGATCAGAATACAGTCCGCCCCAAGCGCCCGTGCTTCGGCGACCTGATAGGGATCATACATGAAATCCTTGCGCAATGCGGGCAGGTCGCATGCAGCACGTGCTGCCGTCAGGTATTCCTTTGCACCCTGAAAGCTGGGCGTATCGGTCAACACCGACAAACAGGAAGCCCCGCCGGCTTCATACGCCTGAGCCAGGGAAGGAGGATCGAAGTCTGCACGGATCAACCCTTTGGATGGACTGGCTTTTTTGATTTCGGCAATCAACCCGTACCCGGATCGGGCCGCAGTTGTCAGCGCTTTGGCGAAACCGCGAACCGCGTCGGCATCACGTGCTTCGGCCTCGACCTCTTGCAGAGATTTTCGTGCTTTGTCAGCGGCAACTTCTTCAAGCTTATAGGCTTTGATCTTGTCCAGTATCGTCTCGGTCATGCGCCTTCCTGTGTAATTCGGGCCAGTGCGGCGGTCTTTTCCTTTGCCTTGCCGCTGTCGATGCTCTCAGCCGCCATGGCAACGCCGTCGCGCAAGTCGCTAACCTTGTCGGCCACAACCAGTGCCGCAGCCGCGTTCAGCAACACCGCGTCGCGATAGGCCGAGGGTGCGCCATCCAGAAGCGCACGGAAGGCGACTGCGTTCTCCTCTGGCGTGCCGCCAAGGATGTCTTCGAAAGGGTGTACGGCAAGCCCGGCATCTTCGGGATGCAACTCAACATCCTTGACCGTCCCGTCTTCCAATGCGGAAACCCAGCTGACACCGGTAATGGTCAATTCGTCGGTGCCGTCCGAACCATGAACCAGCCAAGCGCGCTCTGCCCCCAGAACGCCTAGTGTTTCGGCCATGGGGCGGATCAGGTCGCGGCTAAAGGTCCCGGTCAACTGGCGCTTGACACCTGCAGGGTTGGTCAAAGGCCCCAGAATATTGAAAATCGTGCGCGTGCCCAGTTCCTGCCGGGTTGGCATCACATTGGCGATCGACGGATGGTGCATGGGCGCCATCATGAACCCGATTCCGACTTCATTCAACGCTTTTTCAACTACTTGCGGGCCAACCATCACGTTGATACCCAACTGTCCCAACGCATCCGCCGCACCCGATTTCGAGCTGAGATTGCGGTTTCCGTGTTTGGCAACCGTCACCCCCGCGCCAGCTACGACAAAGGCCGTGGCCGTCGAGATGTTCAGAGTACCCTTGCCGTCACCCCCGGTCCCCACAATGTCCATCGCGCCCTGGGGCGCTTTTACGGCGTGGCATTTCGCTCGCATCACGGCGGCGGCGGCGGCGTATTCATCCACCGTTTCGCCCCGGGTGCGCATGGCCATCAGCAATCCGCCGATCTGGCTGGGCGTGGCCTCGCCTTCGAACAGGATGGAAAAGGCGGCCTCGGCCTCGGCCCGGGTCAGGGCGCGGTCGGCGGCCGCCCCGATCAGCGGTTTCAGCGCATCGCTCATGCAGGGACTTTCATTTCTTTCAGGAAGTTTTCGAGCAAAGCATGACCATGCTCGGAGGCAATCGATTCGGGGTGGAACTGTACGCCGTGGATCGGAAGTTCCTTGTGCTGAAGGCCCATGATGGTTCCATCTTCGAGCTCGGCGGTGATTTCCAGGCAATCCGGCAGGCTTTCGCGCTCGACCACCAGGGAATGATACCGCGTGGCTTCAAACGGAGAGGGCAGGCCAGCAAACAAACCCTTGCCGGTGTGATGCATCATTCCCATCTTGCCGTGAACGATTTCATGGCAACGCACCACCTTGCCGCCAAAAGCCTGACCGATTGTCTGATGGCCAAGGCAGACGCCCATCAAGGGTGTTCGTGTTTCCGCGGCAGCTTCGGTGAGGGCGAGACAAATGCCTGCCTGATCGGGATCACAGGGGCCCGGGCTGAGCAAAATGCCCGCCGGGTTCATCGCCATCGCCTCCTGTACATCCAGCGCGTCATTTCGGCGCACGACCATCTCGGCGCCCAACTCTCCGAGATAATGAACGAGGTTGTAGGTAAACGAGTCGTAGTTGTCGATCAGCAGCAGCATCTTGGTACGTGTCTTGACTTGGGCATATTGGGACTGGCGTTGCGGTCCCGGGCCACATTACAATGTTCGGGACATACATGCTCAGGCTTGTGCGGCAGCGTCAAGGGCACTTACGTCCCTTGCATCCGCGCAGGTCAGGGCCGCATAACGCGGTGAAACCGGAATTGGCGACAGACCAGGATAGGGGCAAGCAGAGATGCAAGGTTTTCTGGGAGGGGTTCTAGTAGGCGCGGCCATGCTGGTGGGCGCGGGGGTTTATCTGTCGCTGACGTCTCCGATGGCGCGCAACCCCGAAGTGGGCAGCGTCACACCGGTCCCCGCTTCGGTCGAGCAAGCATCAACAGACGAGACGGTGGACAAGGCCGGGGCGGATGCCGATGTGGTGGAGCTTGCACCGCGCGCTCTGGACCCGGAGCCGGTGGGCGACGATAATGTCACGGTTCTCGAAGAGACAGACAAAACGCCGATTTCACGCCCGGAACTTGCAACAGATACCAATGCGATCACCTCGCCGGAGATTTCGACAGACGTCGCCGTAAACGTTGCGCCGGTGGCGCCGGTCGAACCGGTCCAGCCGGCTGCCCTGCCAACATTCCCCCAGCATGACGTCGAGTTGGTTCAGGTTGATCAAAGCCCTGCGCAGCCGTCGCCCGAAAAAGCACCTGAGGTGGCGGAAATTCAGCCGCGACAGAATGATATTCCCGCACCATTGTCTGTTCCGACAGCAGAGACTGAGTTGCCCGAGGCCGACACCGAAGTGGCGGCCCTGCAGCCGGAAAACGCTGAGCCCGACTTTTCTGCAGAACAAAAAGAGCCGGAACAACAACCGGTACCTGAAACGCCCGATCTCCCCAAGGTGCGTGAGTTACCGCAGATCGGAGGCGATGATGCGGCCTCTACCGCGTCAGGCGTGGGCACGCCGGTGGTTCCGCTGACTGAACGGGACGACGAACCGCAACAACAGTCCGACGGAGCAACGGCACAGGAAGCGGCCGGTCCACCGATCGAGGAATATGCCGCTGACTTTGAAAATCCGGGCGGTCGGCCGTTGATGGCAATCGTTCTGATCGACGATATCGGGTCCTTGGGTGCCGAGGCATTGGCGGACTTTCCCTATCCACTTACCTTTGCGATCAGCCCGGTCGATCCGGAAGCCAGTGAAAAAATGGCCCGTTACCGGACGGCCGGTTTCGAAGTCATGATGATGACCGATATGCCACTGGAAGCGACCGCAAAAGATGCCGAGGTTTCGCTGGCGGTCTGGCTTGAAACCTTGCCCGAAACGGTCGGCATTCTCGAAGGCACGTTGACCGGTGTTCAGGGCAACCGGGACCTTGCCGAACAGGTCGCGGCCATTGCGGGCGGCACCGGGCGCGGAGTGGTCATGCAGGACAATGGCCTGAACACCGCACAGAAACTGGCGGCGCGTAACGGCGTTCCCTCGGCAGTTGTGTTCCGGGATTTTGACGGTGCGGGTCAGGAGCCCAAGGTGATGCGGCGTTTTCTGGATCAGGCGGCATTCCGGGCCGGGCAGGAAGGTTCCGTGATCATGTTGGGTCGGGTGCGCCCTGACACTATCTCGGCGCTGGTGCTTTGGGGCCTCCAGGACCGCGCGAGCCGGGTTTCTCTGGCGCCGGTCTCAGCGGTTCTGAAAAGCGGGGCCGGGGGGTGATGCAGGACTGGCGGGTGCTCTCAATTCTTTGGTGAATTCACGGCTCGCAATTCGACGCACAGTGCCGTTGCGCCCGGATCCAATGCAACGTCATCGTTCGGTTCAAGAACGAAGGACCCGGACTTCAGTTTGATACTGCCGATGCCAGCCTGCCCCGAAACCATATACACCCCACAAGGGTGGTCCGGAAAACGCAAACGCTCCGGCCCACTGTGACACGTGACGCGGGGACAAAGCCGGGTGGGCTCAAAGATTAGATTGAAGTTTCGTACCGGCCCACTCCGCAGCCTTCCGCAAAGTTCAATATCACCTGAAAAAGTGAGCGGTGAAAAAGGTGGCGCAGGCAGGTTCCCCTGTACGCCTTCCAAGACCATTCCGGCGCCCGAGACAACCGTGAGAATGCGGTGCAGGCCCGGAAAAACCGAAAACGGCCCGTCCCGGTCGACCTCAGCCAGACTCAGCCGCCAGAGCAGGTGACCGTCCTGATTACCGCGCGCAATTTCATGCGTGATGCCACCACCGTTTTTCCACTGCGACGTAACGTACTGATCTGGCGTGAATATCTGCATGCCCGAACCGGATGTCACCGGTTGCCATTACCCGTGAACCGGGACGCGTCTGCAGCAGCGCGGCGGATCGCGTTGGATTTGTGCACGGTTTCCATATATTCCGCCTCGGGGTCGCTGTCATAGACAACACCACCGCCTGCCTGGATATAGAGCTTGCGATCCTTCACGATGGCGGTACGCAGGGCGATGCACATATCCATGTCGCCGCCAGCCGAGAAATAACCGACCCCGCCGCCATAGATGCCGCGCTTTTCCGGCTCCAGTTCGTCGATGATCTCCATCGCGCGCACCTTGGGCGCACCGGAAACGGTGCCTGCAGGCATTCCAGCAAAAAACGCATCCAGCGCGTCTTTGTCCTCGGCCAGTTCACCAACGACGTTCGACACGATGTGCATCACGTGGCTGTAGCGTTCAATGATGAACTTTTCAGTCGGGCGAACTGTGCCGATCCTGGCGATGCGTCCGGTGTCGTTTCGACCCAGATCCAGCAGCATCAGGTGTTCGGCCAGTTCCTTTTGATCCGCCAGCAGATCGGCCTCGAGTGCGCGGTCCTCCTCGGGGGTGGCGCCGCGGGGGCGGGTGCCCGCGATGGGGCGGATGGTCACCTCGCTGCCAAAAACCCGCACAAGGATCTCGGGCGATGCACCAATGACCTGAAAGCCGCCAAAGTTGAAATAGAACATGAAGGGCGACGGATTGGTGCGCCGCAGCGAACGGTAGAGCGCAAAAGGAGGCAGCGGGAATTCCTGTGTCCAGCGCTGCGCCGGAACCACCTGAAAGATGTCTCCTGCGCGGATGTATTCCTTGGCCTTTTCGACCGCCTCCATATAGCCGGATTTGGTGAAATTCGACACCGGCGGAGCGACTTCCTGTGCCTCGCCCAGATCACGCGTTTCGGCGGGCATGGCGCGCTCCAGATCGCGAACCGCGTCCATCACCCGCTCGGCGGCCTGGGCATATGCTGCCTTGGCGGTTTGCCCCTCGCTGATCCATGCGGGCGAGACCACCGTGACTTCGCCCTTGACCCCGTCGAGCACCGCCACAACCGAAGGGCGCATCATCACCGCGTCCGGCAGACCCAGCGGATCGGGGTTTACGTCCGGCAGATTTTCGACCAGACGCACCATGTCATAACCCAGATAGCCGAACAGACCCGCCGCCGCCTGTGGCAGGTCATCCGGCAGGTCGATGCGACTCTCGGCCAACAGGGCGCGCAGGTTGTCCATCGGGTTGCCGTCCTGCGGATCAAAGGCATCCGCATCAAAGCGGGCCGAACGGTTCAGCGCGGATTGCTGACCATGACAGCGCCAGATCAGGTCCGGTTTCATCCCGATGATGGAATAACGCCCGCGCACCTCTCCACCCGTCACGGATTCAAGCATGAAGGCGTCTTTCTGCGCGCCAGTCAGCTTGAGCATCAGTGACACAGGCGTGTCCAGATCCGCGGCCAGCCTGGCATAGACGACCTGATTTTCGCCGGCCTCATAGGCGCGCGCAAAGGTTTCGAAGTCGGGGGTCAGGGCCATGTCAGTCTCGTGTCAGAAATTGGATTGCACGGCATTCAGGGCGCGTTGATCCAGCGTCGGACGCGCGCGGGTCTGAGCGTCGCGCACATAGACGTCAAAGACGTTTTGCGCCAGCGCCTGATTGAGCTGTTCGCCCAACGCCGCGCGCATCTGTTTCAGATCATCGGTGTCCGCTGGTGGCAGGACATCGTCAAGCCTCACGATCAGGGCGGTACCGGCGCCAGAAAGCACACGCAGTTCACCCGGCTCCATCTCGAATACCTGATTCATGAAATCGACCGGAGTTCCGTCCAGATAGGCGGAACGGGTCAACCCGTTTTCAACCCGGAACGGCAGGCCGATGGCGGCGAAATCTCCGTCGGTCGCTAGCTGTGCCAGCACCGTGTTCGCCTGCTCTCCAAGAACCTTGGCGGTTTCCGCCTGCACCCACGCAGCTATGACCTTGTCGCGTGCGCTGACCAGCGGTTCGGGTCTCGGGCCAAGCTCCTCGTCCAGACGCAGCGCAAAGATCGAGCCGTCTTCGAGAAAGGCGATCTCGGGAAAATCACCTTCCTGCACGGCTTCGGCAGCATCGCGGAACCCGTTGTAAGCCGCTACGCCATCGCTGCTTTCTTCGGTCCAGTCAATCTGGCCAAGCTCCATCCCGGTCTCACCTGCCAGCTCCTCAAGCGTTGCTCCGCCCGCCAGCAGGTCATTGATGTCCTCGGATTGCGCCTCTATCTGGCGACGCGCGCGGTCAGCGGCCAGTTCATCGCGCAACTCGGCCTCGGCCTGTTCAAAGGTCACGATCTGTTCGGCCAGTGATCCGTTGATCCGGAACAGCGCCGGGCCGAGATCGGAGGGCAGGGGACCGACCACTTTGCCGACTTCGGCTGCAAAAACGGTATCGGCCGCAGCGCCAAGATCGTCAGCTGTCACGTCGCCCAGATCAATATCACGTAGTTCCAAGCCTCGATCCTGTACCAGTTGCTCGAAACTCGCACCGCCCACTTCGATCTGGGCCATAGCGCTTTTGGCGGCTTCTTCGTCGCCAAAAACCAGCCGCTCGACCAGGCGGCGCTCGGGCTGGCGGAACTCGGCTTCGCGCTGAGAGTACAGGTTTCGCACAGCATCCTCGTCCACTTCGATCGTGTCCAGCAGCATCTCGGGCGACAGCAGTGCATATGTCAGCCGCTTGGTGCGTGGCAGGGTGAACTGATCAGGGTTCTCGTCGTAATAACCCTGAACCTGTGCATCGGTCGGCGCAGAAACCGGAGCTTCGAGGTTTTCCGCGCCCAAGGTGGCCATCGTAAAGCTGCGGCGCGCGCCGATGTAATCGACCAGCGTGTCAACCATTGTGTCCGGCATGGTTACCCCTGCCATGACGGCGCCCTGCACCAATGTCCGCGCAGTCTCCTTGCGAATGTCTGCTTCGAACTCCGCCTCGCTCAACCCGACCTGCTCAAGCTGAAAACGATAGGCTTCGCGATCGAAAGATCCGTCTATACCCTGAAAAGCCGGGATCTGAACGATCTCTTTTTGCAGGTTCTCGTCGCCAACCGACACGCCCATTTGCGCCACTTCGTTGTCGAGTGAAGCAAGAGCAACGAGACGGGCCAGTGCCAACTGGTCGAGGCCGAGTTCGCGTGCTTGCGACATCTGCATGGGTTGGCCTGTCTGCGCCTCGACCGCGCGAATTTCTCGCTGCAGTTCTCGGGCGTAGGCATCGACCGAGATGGATTCATCCCCGACCTGAGCCACGGTGCGGATCGTGCCGCTGAGGTTGACCGCGCCGAACCCGGCAAGACCCAGCATAAGCAGGCCCATCAGGATCCAGACAAAGGTTTTAGACAAGCTCTTGATGCGCGCGGCCATGATGCCCCCTAGTCTTGCGGCGTTATTCTGCCCTTTTCGTTGCGGCCCTGAATACGACGCGCACTGGCGGGGGGCAAGATCAGAAGGTGACCGCCTGTAACCGCTGGAACAACTGTCCGATCCCGGCCCGATCCAGATTGGCAAACGCGACGCGAACCTGACTTTGGCCCGCGCTGTCGTGGGCAGGCATGAACATGGTGCCGGGCAGCAGCAGGACGCCTGCCTTCCTGACCAGTTCACGTGCCAGTTCGTCCGACGGCATGTCGAAGGGGTGCTCAAGATAGGCGAAATAGGCACCCAGGCCCAGCAATTTCCAGCCTTTATTCTCCAGCGCAGGCATCCCTTCGGTAATCGCGGCACGGCGGTCAAGAATTTCAGCACGTTCACCGGCCAGCCACTGCGACAGGTTCTGCATCCCCCAATGGGCTGCAAACTGACCGATCTGGCCGGGGCAGATCGCAACCGTATCCAGGAATTTTTCGATTTCGGCCAACAAGGCTGGGCTGCTGGCCAAAGCCCCGACGCGATGGCCGGTCAGACGATAGGCCTTGGAGAAGGAATAGAGATGCACCAGCGTTTCGTCCCAGTCGGGGTCGGTGAAAAGGTCGTGCGGTGCGCCGCTGCGGCTGTCGAAATCGCGATAGGTTTCGTCCACCAGCAAGCGAATGCCGTATTCCCTGGCAAGATCGTAAAAGGCGCGCACCAACTCCGCCGGGTATTCGACGCCGCCGGGATTGTTGGGTGTCACCAACGAAATTGCCCGGGTCTTGTCCGTGATCAGCAACCGCGCCTGTTCGGGATCGGGCAGCAAATCATCCCCGGTACGCAGGTCCACCGCGCGAACGCCCGCCATATCAAGCCACATCTTGTGATTGAAATACCAAGGCGTAGGCAGAATCACTTCGTCGCCTTCACCGGTAATGGCGGAAATCGCGGCAGAGAACGCCTGATTGCAGCCGCTGGTGATCGCGACTTGGGTCGCTTTGACAGAGCCGCAATAGTGTTCAGATATCTGACTGGCCAGTTCCGTGCGCAGATCGTCATTGCCCAGAACAGGACCATAAAGGTGGGCGCCATCCTCGTTGATCGCAAACTCGGCCATGGCGCGACGCAATGGTTCGGGTGGAGGGTCGACCGGGGCTGCTTGGCTGACATTGATCAGCGGTCGGTCCGCTGGAAATTCGACCCCTTGTATCCAGCGACGCGCTTCCATGACCGGCGGCGCGAATGTAGCGGCGGTTCGGGTCTGTGTCATTGTGAATCCGTCCTGGAGTGTTTCGGTATGCGCCGATGGTCCAAAAAAACGCGCCCGGTTGGGCGCGTCTCGGTTTCAATCCGTGCCGCGATAGGGCTCGACATATTGCAGGGCCATGTCCCACGGGAAAAAGATCCAGGTGTCCTGGCTTACCTCGGTGATGAAGGTATCCACCATCGGGCGGCCTTTGGGTTTGGCGTAGACGGTTGCGAAATGTGCCTTGGGATACATCTTGCGCACGAGCTCCAGCGTTTTGCCACTGTCCACCAGATCGTCGATGATCAGAACGCCTTCACCATCCCCCATCAAATCGCCATCGGGCGATTTCAGCACTTCGGCTTCACCCTGGGCCTGATGGTGATAGGACTTGACGCTGATCGTGTCGACCGTGCGGATATCCAGTTCGCGGCTGACGATCATCGCGGGCGCCATGCCGCCACGGGTGATTGCCACCACAGCGCGCCACGCGCCGTCATCCGGGCCTTGCCCGTCCAGGCGCCAGGCCAGTGCGCGGGAATCGCGGTGAATCTGGTCCCAGCTTATGTGAAAGCCCTTTTCGTGCGGCAGTCGATCCTTGGCGCTCATGCCGGTTATCCCTTTTCAACATCGGGCGCATCGACGGCCTTCATGCCGACGATGTGATAACCCGAATCCACGTGCAGGTTTTCACCGGTCACGCCGCTGCTGAGATCGCTGAGCAGATAGAGCGCCGACTTGCCTACGTCATCGATTGTTACGTTGCGGCGCAGCGGCGAGTTATACTCGTTCCACTTCATGATATAGCGGAAGTCGCCGATGCCGGATGCGGCAAGCGTCTTGATTGGGCCGGCCGAGATCGAATTGACGCGGATTCCATCCTTGCCCAGATCCTCGGCCAGGTATTTCACCGATGCTTCAAGCGCTGCCTTGGCAACGCCCATGACATTATAATGCGGCATCACCTGTTCGGCACCGTAATATGTCAGCGTTATTGCGCTGCCGCCATCAGTCATCAGCTTTTCGGCGCGCTGCATAACGGCGGTGAAGGAATAGACCGACACGTCCATAGTCAGTTTGAAATTGGCCCGGCTGGTATCGACATATCGCCCGCGCAATTCGTTCTTGTCGGAAAATCCGATGGCATGCACGACAAAATCCAGCTGCCCCCATTTCTCACCCAATGCCGAAAAAAGAGCATCGATCGAGTCCTCGTCGCTCACGTCGCAGGGCAGGACAATTTCACTGCCAAGCTGTGCGGCCAGCGGATCGACCCGTTTCTTCAATGCATCCCCCTGGTAAGAGAATGCAAGCTCGGCCCCGGCCTCGGACAAGGCGCGGGCGATGCCCCACGCGATGGATTTGTCATTGGCCAGTCCCATGATGAGGCCGCGCTTGCCGGCCATCAACTGATTTGACATGTTCGGTTCTCCGCCTGTCGTCGCGTTGTGTTGATGTGGTTTATGCCATTGGTCTGATTGCTTCAAGGCCGCTGGCTATTGCTTGAGCGGAGTTCTCGCCGTAGGGTCACCGCCAAGTCGTTCAAGGGGATGGAAATGAGCGAGCGTGATGGCATCTTTGCCGGTGCCGATCCGTTTGAAATAGCGGGCCGGTGGCTGCACGAGGCCGAACAGTCAGAACCGAACGATCCGAACGCGATCGCGCTGTCCACCGTGGATTCGAGTGGCCTGCCGAATGTGCGCATGGTTCTCCTGAAAGATATCGAGCCTGATGCGTTTGTTTTTTATACGAATTATGAAAGCGCCAAGGCGAAGGAACTGGAAACTGCCGGAAAAGCGGCCTTTGTGATACACTGGAAATCACTGCGACGTCAGATTCGCGTTCGTGGAACCATTTCCCGCGAAGAGGGGCCAATGGCTGACGAATACTACGCTTCGCGCTCCCTCAAGAGCAGATTGGGCGCATGGGCCTCGCGCCAGTCGCAACCATTGTCCAGCCGTGCGGCCCTGATGGCAGAAGTGGCGAAGGTGACGGCAAAGCTGGGTCCCAATCCACCGCGCCCTCCCTTTTGGGGCGGATACCGGTTGGTCCCGACTGAAATCGAGTTCTGGGCAGATGGCGCGTTTCGGTTGCATGATCGGTTCGTATGGCGTCGACAGGATATGGTGTCAGAGTGGTTAGTGCAGAGGTTAAATCCATGACGTTTGCGTGTCGTGAAATGCAGAACGCTGAAAAGGCTAGAGTTTTTCAGCTTGAATTTACCAACCAATTCCATACACATCGTCAGCCTATGGGATGGGCAGAAGTCACGTTGGGAAGCAAGTGCCGGAAGATTTGAACAACATGCAACGAGTCCGCGGACACGTAAAATGGTTCGACCCCGCCAAGGGGTACGGATTTGTCGTGTCCGACGCAGGCGGGCCGGATATCTTGTTGCACGTGAACGTACTTAGGAACTTTGGCCAGAGTTCGGTCGCCGACGGTGCGGGCATTGAGATTATGACCCACCGCACCGACAGGGGTGTGCAAGCCGTCGAGGTTGTTGCCATCGCACCGCCCGAACGGGCCGAATCGATGCTGCTTTCCGATTTTGCAGACCTTTCACCGGATGCGATTGAACAGGCGCCGCTGGAAGCCGCGCGTGTGAAATGGTTCGACAAGGGCAAGGGTTTTGGCTTTGCCAACGTATTCGGTCGCGACGAGGATGTGTTTCTGCATATCGAAGTCCTGCGCCGTTCGGGGCTTTCCGATCTTCAGCCGGGCGAAGCGCTTGCCATGCGGGTGATCGACGGTAAACGTGGTCGAATGGCGGCCCAGGTTCTGGCCTGGGAAGCGGCCGTCGACCATTGATTCCGCGGTGTTGAAGAAACTACTCCTGTTTTTGGGGCTGTTTCTGGCGCTCCGGGCCGAAACCGCGTTGGCGCAATGCGCGCCGACGGTGCTTGACCTCAAGAACGACACCTCTCAGATCCGCTTCAACATCGAACTTGCCGTGACACCTCAGGAACGGTCCAAAGGTCTGATGTTCCGCGAAGAGATGCCGGATCGCTCGGGCATGCTTTTCGTGTTCGACCCGCCGCAACCGGTCGTGTTCTGGATGAAGAATACGTTGATTCCGCTGGATATGATTTTCGTTGATCGAACCGGTATCGTGCAACGGGTTCACGAGAACGCAATCCCCCATGACGAAACCGCGATCTTTGGCGGTGATGACATATATGCGGTGTTCGAAATCAATGCTGGGCTGGCCCGTCGTTATGGAATTTCGCCGGGAACCCGCTTGCGGCACGAAATTTTTTCGGGTGGGCCCGCAATCTGGCCCTGTTAGGTCTTTTCAAATCAGAAACACATCGCTAGGAAGGCGCACGGTCCGGGGCGTGGCGCAGTCTGGTAGCGCACCTGTTTTGGGTACAGGGGGTCGTAGGTTCGAATCCTGCCGCCCCGACCACACTTCAGTCAGAGAGAAGTTCCACCAGTTGCCCGCAGCAGTCGCGCAACTTTTCGATCCAACCTGTCGCTTTCGATCCTGACCCGTGTTACGCCACGATCCTTGCGCGGGATATCCAGAAAAAACTCGGTATCGACCCGATGACCGCCGGATATTTCGGTGACACTCATGCGCATCACGCTTTCCGGCAATTTCTCGGGCGTGCCGTCATATGTGAGGATGAGATAGGCCGTCGTTTGGGGCGGCATCAACTGTCTGCACTCAATTGAGGTGCGGCTGGGGCGAAGAATTCTTTCGCCCGTGTCCGAACATGCGGCCTCGAACGCCCGGATGAGAGATTCGGGGTATTCCGGATAAGAAGCGCTGCGCGATGTCTCTATATCTTGTGGTGCACAGGCCACGATCAAGGTCATGAACAAGGGGAAACAAACTGCGCGCATGGGTCGACGGTCCAATTCAGGTCACAGGTCATCAACCGCGCATGGAACCATCCGCATCGCCAGGCGATAGTGATTCCCGGAACCCTGTCAGAGCCTTCGACGGTATCTGCCACGAACAGTACGCGACATAACCCGACCTGAAAACAAAGAAAAAAATCGCAGAAGGCGTTTGGACACGGTCGTATTGGCCTGTGAACAACTTGTGGAGGAATCGGATACGTCGCCGGGCCGGGCGAGAGTGAATTGGGGGGTCAACAAAAAAGATTCGAATTTGGGCCAAAAATGGCGTTGACCTTCTATGGATATATACGCCAAATTGTGTGGGCCGGATGCGTTGCCACTAAATCTGGTAGGTAATGACCAGAAAGGCAACGGGCAAGGGACGGAAAGCAATTCAAGGAAACGTGTGGTCGGTGATCGACTTCGCGCTGTGAATTTCAGCGCCGGGAATTCTTTGGCGTCTCGAACCGGTTCCCAGGGTGGGCAAGCACCCGCAGGAAGATAATTCGGCCGATCGGTCGGGGACATGTTGATTGAGAAGCTAGGGCGGCGGACATGAAGATTGAAAGAAAATTCACCAAGACCGGTCAGGATGCATATGCGGATCTGGATTTTGTGTCCGCAACCTCCGAAATCCGAAATCCGGATGGCACCATTGTCTTTCGTCTCGACAACATCGAAGTTCCTGCCCGCTGGAGCCAGGTCGCCAGCGATGTGATTGCACAAAAATACTTCCGCAAGGCCGGCGTCCCGTCGCGGCTGAAGAAGGTCAAGGAAAAGGACGTCCCCGAATTCCTCTGGCGTTCGGTGCCGGACGACGGAGCCGAGTTCGAAGGTGAGACATCGTCCAAGCAGGTCTTTGATCGTCTCGCAGGCGCCTGGGCCTATTGGGGCTGGAAAGGCGGCTATTTCTCGACCGAGGACGATGCGCGCGCCTATTTCGACGAGATGCGGTACATGCTGGCGACCCAGCGCGCCGCACCTAACAGCCCACAATGGTTCAACACCGGACTGCACTGGGCCTATGGCATCGATGGCCCGGCGCAGGGGCACCACTATGTCGACTACAAGACCGGCAAGCTGACCAAATCGAAATCCGCCTACGAGCATCCTCAGCCGCACGCCTGTTTCATCCAGTCGGTCGATGATGACCTCGTGAACGAAGGCGGGATCATGGATCTGTGGGTGCGCGAGGCGCGCCTGTTCAAGTATGGCTCGGGCACGGGCACCAACTTCAGCCACCTGCGCGCCGAAGGCGAGGCTTTGTCTGGCGGTGGCAAGTCCTCGGGTCTTATGGGTTTTCTAAAGATCGGCGACCGCGCAGCGGGCGCGATCAAATCAGGCGGGACCACCCGTCGGGCAGCGAAGATGGTGATTGTCGATGCGGACCACCCCGACATCGAACAGTTTATCGAGTGGAAAGTGATCGAAGAGCAAAAGGTGGCCTCGATCGTAGCCGGATCGAAAATGCACGAAAAGATGCTGAACGGTATCTTCGAGGCCATCCGCAGCTGGGACGGCACAGCTGATGACGCTTATGATCCCAATACAAACGACAGCCTGAAAACCGCGATCCGCGAAGCGAAAAAGGTCGCGATCCCGGAAACATACATCAAGCGCGTGCTGGATTACGCCAAGCAGGGCCACGACAGCATCGAATTCCCGACCTATGACACCGACTGGGACAGCGAGGCATACAGCTCTGTCTCGGGACAGAACTCGAACAACTCGATCCGCGTCACCAACGCATTCCTGACCGCGGTCGAAAAAGATGCCGACTGGGAGCTGATCAACCGCACCAACGGCAAGGTCGCCAAGACCGTCAAGGCGCGGGATCTGTGGGAAAAGGTCGGCCATGCCGCCTGGGCCTGCGCCGATCCGGGCATCCAGTACCATGACACCGTGAATGAATGGCACACCTGCCCGACAGACGGCCCGATCCGCGGCTCGAACCCATGTTCCGAGTACATGTTCCTTGATGACACCGCCTGCAATCTGGCGTCGATGAACCTGCTGACCTTCCTCAAGGATGGCGTGTTCCAGGCCGACGACTATATGCACGCAGCTCGCCTCTGGACGCTGACGCTGGAAATCTCGGTAATGATGGCGCAGTTCCCGTCCAAGGAAATCGCGCAACTGTCCTATGATTTCCGTACCTTGGGTCTGGGGTACGCCAATATCGGCGGTCTGCTGATGAACATGGGCTACAGCTATGACTCGGTCGAAGGCCGCGCGATCTGTGGCGCGCTGACCGCGATCATGACCGGAGTTGCCTATGCCACCTCGGCAGAGATCGCGGGCGAGTTGGGGCCATTCGCCGGTTACGAACGAAACGCCGATCACATGCTGCGCGTCATCCGCAACCACCGCCGTGCGGCGCAAGGCGTGACCCAGGGTTACGAAAAGCTCGCCGTCAAGCCGGTGCCGCTGGATCATGCCAACTGCCCCGACAAGCGCCTGATTGATCTGGCCATGTCCGCCTGGGACGAAGCGCTGAGCCTGGGCGAGCAGAACGGTTATCGCAACGCGCAGGCCACGGTGATTGCGCCGACGGGCACGATTGGGCTGGTGATGGATTGCGACACCACCGGGATCGAGCCGGATTTCGCGCTGGTCAAATTCAAGAAACTCGCCGGCGGCGGTTATTTCAAGATCATCAACCGCTCGGTTCCCTCCGCGCTTGAGAAACTGGGCTACACCTCGGCCCAGATCGAGGAAATCGTGTCTTACGCCGTCGGGCACGGCACCATCGGCAACGCGCCGGGGATCAACCACACTTCGCTGACAGGCCACGGCTTTGGCCCGAACGAGCTGCGCAAGGTGGACGAAGCGCTGGAATCGGCCTTTGACATCCGGTTCGTGTTCAACCAGTGGACACTGGGCGAAGAGTTCTGCACCGGTGTTCTGGGCATTCCTGCGGCCAAGCTGAACGACCCGACCTTCGATCTGCTCCGCCATCTGGGCTTTACCCGCAAGGATATCGAGGCCGCCAACGACCACGTTTGTGGCACCATGACCCTTGAAGGTGCACCGCACCTGAAGCCCGAGCACTATGCGATCTTCGATTGCGCCAATCCTTGCGGCAAGAAGGGTAAGCGTTTCCTCAATGTCGACAGCCACATCACCATGATGGCTGCTGCGCAAAGCTTCATCTCAGGCGCGATTTCGAAAACGATCAACATGCCGAATGACGCGACCATCGAGGATTGTCAAAAAGCCTATGAGCTGTCGTGGTCGCTGGGGATCAAGGCCAACGCGCTTTATCGCGACGGCTCAAAACTCAGCCAGCCGCTGGCCGCGGCCCTGGTCGAGGACGACGATGAAGCCGCCGAAATTCTGGAAAGCGGCTCGCCTCAGGAAAAAGCGGTGACGCTGGCCGAAAAGATCATCGAAAAGGTGGTGGTCAAGGAAATCATCCGCAGCCACCGCGAAAAGCTGCCGCATCGCCGCAAGGGCTATACCCAAAAGGCGATCGTGGGCGGACACAAGGTGTACCTGCGCACGGGCGAGTTCGAAGATGGTCAGCTTGGCGAAATCTTCATCGACATGCACAAGGAAGGTGCCGGGTTCCGTGCGATGATGAACAACTTCGCCATCGCCGTGTCGGTCGGCCTGCAATACGGTGTTCCGCTGGAAGAGTTCGTTGACGCCTTCACCTTCACCAAGTTCGAACCGGCAGGCATGGTGCAGGGCAACGACTCGATCAAGAACGCAACGTCGATCCTTGACTACATCTTCCGCGAACTGGCGGTCAGCTATCTCGACCGCACCGATCTGGCCCATGTAAAGCCCGAAGGCGCCACCTTTGACGATCTGGGCCGGGGCGAGGATGAAAACGTCTCTAACATTGCCGAGGTTAGTGAAAGTGCGGCTTCCAAGTCACTGGAAGTGCTGAAACAAATCAGTTCGACGGGATATCTGCGCAAGCGGTTGCCGCAAGAACTGGTGGTGTTCAACGGCGGTGCCAGCGCCTTTGGCGGCATGGCTGAGCCGGCGGCCGGGTTCAAGGCGCAGGCGACTGAAACCGTCGTGGTCAGCGAAACCGTGACCGCAACTGGCATGGACGCCCGCACCAAGGCCAAGATGCAGGGATACGAGGGCGACCCCTGCGGCGAATGCGGCAACTACACGCTGGTGCGCAACGGCACCTGCATGAAGTGCAACACCTGTGGATCCACGAGCGGGTGCTCGTGACCCACTAAACTGAATCGCGCCGGCGACGGCGTGTAGGGGCTTGGATCTCCCTCGGTGATCCGGTCCCGACCACACCCGGGATGACAGTCAAGTCCAAGACTTACCCGTGACGCGTCATCCCACTCGGCGGAACATGCCCATGTTCGGCCGGAACAGGGTGGGACGGAATATCGGTCCTTCCCACTCTCACATGGGGCGGGTGCGCTCGCCCTGGACGACGTCCAGGCCGCAGGCAAAAAAACACCGGGCGGTCAATGTAATGAGCCTGGACGGCGAAACTCGAAAAGGGGGCTTCGGCCCCCTTTTTTCTGTTTTCAACCCGAAATGATCGGCCAGATCGCGCCACTTTTCGGTTTTTCCGTAAGGGAAGAATTGCCGACAAGGCCAATCCACCATCAGTTGTGCGGAACGCTGCTGAACGACTCTGGCGGCTTTCGCGGGCTTTGGCTTGAAATTGCCCGCCAAGGGCGTCGGTGCTGACACAGAACGGGATAGGGGGTTTGTTGGCCTCGTCCGGACGTCAACAATTCCTTTTAATCAGGAGAAACCGCAATGACCCTGAAATATCTGGCCGCGCTGGTCGTCAGTATCCCGACCATCGCCTTTGCTCAATCCGGTGCCGATTCCAATGGCGACGGTGTTCTGACAATCGAAGAAGTGCAGGCCGTCTTTCCCGAGATTGGTGCCGATCAATTCTCGACCATGGACGCCAATGGTGACGGCGCGCTGGATCGCGACGAAGTTGCCGTGGCGCAGCAGGCAGGTCTGATACCCGCAACCGACGGGTAACTCACACGCAAATAGGGCAGCCGGATCGCTCCGGCTGCTTCTTTTCAACAGGTTACGACGGCAAGTGAATGTTGAACTTGGCGCGAATGCTTGCGTCCAATGTCGCGTCGAACCGGGCCGGAGACCGCTCGGCAAGGATCGCTTCCTTGCGTGCTATCGCTTTTGCAATAAGGTCGGGCTTGTCGCGTTCCGCCCATTCCTTGGGCGAGGTTCGGTCACCAAGCGCAGGATAGACATAGTCGATCTGCATCCGGCTCAGTGTGGCGTCGGTGCCCAGATAGTGGCCGGGGCCGCCAAGGCAAACTTCGGCCATCTGATCCAGCGCCAGAGTTTCGTCGGTCACTTCGATACCGCGTACACAGCGCAAGGCTTGTCCGATCAAATCGTCGCTCAGAATGAGTGACTCGTGACAAAAACCCAGCAGCGAGGCATGCATGCCTGCCGCCTCATAGACCATGTTCAGCCCCGACAGCCCGGCCATGACGTTCGAACACATCTGCTCCCACCCGGCCTGCATATCGGGCATCTTGGAATCCGACGCCCCCGCAGCCGCTCCGCCGGGCAGGTCATAGAACTTGTGCATCTGCGCGCAGCCCGCGCTCAGCAATGCCTGTTCTCCCGATCCGACCGTCATCGCACCCGTTCGCAAATCCAGCCCGAAAGGCCAGGTGCCAAAGATCGCCGGCGCGCCGGGTTTGACAGCGTTCACATAGACGAGACCCGCCAGGCACTCGGCGGTGGCCTGTGTAATCGCGCCGGCAACTGTCGAAGGGGCGGTCGCACCCGCCATGCCCGCAGACAGCAGCAGCACCGGCATGCCCGCCTTGATGCACTCCTCCATCACCTGACAGCTTTCGGTGGCGAACTTCATCGGTGGCACGACGAAGCAGTTCGAGTTCGACACGAATGGCCGCTCACGCCACTTGTCCTCGCCGCCCGCGATCATGTGCAGCATTTCCATCGCCGGGGCGACATAGCTGGGATCGGTGAACGACGTTCCGACGTGTTTGTACGTTCCCGAACAGCAGGCGTAGATCGTGTTCAGGTCCATCTCGCGATTGTCCAAAATGTCACGACATACCATGGGGCGTTGTACAAAATGGACATTTTCCAGGTTTTCGCAGATCCGCGAAGCATCGTGCAGATCCTGAACGGTCGAGTCGCGATAGTTGCGCCCCTCGACATCCACCATGTGAACCGCAGCGCCCGCAGTGCCATAGTGGACACGGTTGCCCGACAGGTTCAGATCGGTTTTTCCATCGCGACTATAAAGAGTTACCGACCGATTGGCCCTGGCAATCGTGTCTTCGACCAGGGCGCGGGGAAAGCGAATGCGGCCATCGTCGCCCAGGATGCATCCGGCATTCACTAGATAATCGATGCCGCTTTGCGGCGCATCGGCCAGGCCAATTTGTTCCAGAGCGTCCAGCGCCGCACGGTGAATGCGCTCCATTCCCTCTTGCGTCAGAGGTTTCAGCCAGCCGCCTTCCTGACCCGGGCGGACGGGGCGCATATGTTCGGGAAGAGAGGTTGCGCGGGCGGCGCGACGGGCTGCACGGCCACCGCTGCGAGAGGAGCTACGGGATTGATCGTTCATAAATTTTTTCCGTGTAGGGTTGTGGAAGGTGCTGAATAAAAACAGCTTTCACGGCCTTCCACGCGCGGCACGGCCCCGGTCGGCGCCGATCGTCCGACTAACCAAGCAGATTTTCGACTGCTCGCCCTGCATTAATTTCTCCATCCACGCCTGTCAGGACATTAGGCCTATGTGCGCGACTCGATCTGTTCTGTTTGCGACCACGAAATTGGTCGGTTTACAGGAATTTACCCACGGTGATCACCGAATCTGTTATGGTTGAAGCAAGGGTCGGTGATTTGCATCGTTGTATTGAAAGCCTCAGGCAGGTTGCCCACGTAAGTAGTTGAATATTTGGAAAGTACGGCATCACGGTCATGCGATGCCGAGGATCAGAAGGAAGGAAGATGAAAGTCATCTCCGCAGCATTGGCAATCCTGTTGCTCGGTTTTGCCACACCGGCAACGGCTGAGGACTGGACTGGTGTGTATGGCGGATTCAGTTTCGGTTATACGGATGCGACCGGGCCGGGAAGCCTTGGCGGGAATGACTTCAATTTCGGGCCTCATATCGGCTACGACTACGATTTCGGCAGGTTCGTGGTCGGCGGCGAACTGGAATATAACTATGCCAACATCAATCTGGGTGCCGGGGGCGGTGATATCGACGATATCAGCCGTCTCAAGCTGCGCGGCGGTTATGATTTCGGCTCGGCCCTGGGTTATGTCGTCCTTGGAGCAGCGCGTGCGCATACCTCGGGCAACAGCGATAACGCGGCCGTCTATGGCATTGGCGTTGCATATCCCATCACTGACCGGCTGGTAATCAGCGGCGAGGCGTTGCATCACGACTTCAAGGACTTGAACGGCGCGTCAGGCGATTTTGGGACAAATACGTTCAATCTACGAACAACATTCCGGTTCTGACCTTCTCCGACAATCACACCGCCGCACGTTGTTGCGTCAGCGTGGCGGCGAATCTGCAAACTTGTTCCAGCGAGCGTACAAATGCCGCGTCCTCGATTGTCATTGCAACGCGGATATGCCCTGCTGCGGCTTGCCCAAAGCTCTCTCCGGGCATGACCGCGATTCTGTGGGTGTCCAGCAACGCATTTGCAAAAGATTCGCCACTCAACCCGGTCGCCCGGATATCGAGCATAAGATACATGGCCCCCTGCGATGGCACTGGGAGAATCGCGTTTTGACGCGCCAATATCTCTTGCGCCAAGGCTCTGCGACGCAGGAAAGGGGCCGAAATCTCGTCTTCCAGCTCTTGACCCGCAGCCAGTGCATAGCTGGCTGCGTCCTGTATGAATCCCGGCACGCCGTAAGTCGTGTGTGTGGCAAGGTTAATCAGATGCCCGATAACGTCGCTTGGCCCCACGATCCAGCCGCAGCGTGACCCGGTCATCGCGTGCGATTTTGACATCGACCCGACAACCAGTGTGCGTTCGGCCATACCGGGCAGGGAGCGAGGTGAAACATGTTCACCTTTCCAGATCTGAGTGTCATAGACCTCGTCCGAAATCAGCCATAGATCTCTGGCTTTGCTGACTTCGGCAATCGCATTGATCGTCTCGCGGGAATAAATCACACCGGTAGGATTGTTTGGGGAGTTGATCAGAAGGGAAACGGCGCCTTCTGCCGCTGAATCAATATCCGTTGCTCGGGGTTGGAAGGCGTCTGTGGCGCGGGCCTTGACCGCCTTTGCAACGCCACCCACGCCGCGAATGGTGCCGGGATAGGTTGCGTAATAGGGATCGAGATAGAGAGCCGTATCGCCGGGATTGCAGACCGCAGTGTGGGCGGCAAACAGCGCCGCTTGACCACCCGGTGTGATCAACACGTTGTCTCGTGTCGTCGCCACGCCTGTTCGGGCTTGCACCCGTGCGGCTACGGTATCGCGTAACAACGCTGTTCCCGGCACCATGGCATACCCGGTATGCCCACCAAGCGCCGAATCGTTCATGACCTTGAGTATCGAAGGGTGTGTGCGAATGTCGTGCTCACCGATTGTCAGTTCGGTCACCGATGTTCCCTCGGCAATCATCCGTCGTGACCGATAGAAAACCTCCCAGCCATCCGAACCACCTCCGGTCAGATGAGTAATTCGATGTGACAGTTTCATGATCCGCTCCCTTGGTAATTCGACAGAGAGGGGCAGGACCGCTTTGATTCGTCAATCTCACGAGGACGGATTGGGAAACTCAAAAAAAGATATGCTTGTGTGGTGCCCAGGTTTGATCTTCACAGAGTAGATTTGATTACCATGCGCGATACCGGGATCATGTTGGCAACGGTTTTGAAAGCTTCGATCAACTTGACGGCGTCTGCCAGGTCGGTTTCGATCGATGACGATATCTTGGACGCCTCCTTCATGGTTTTGTGATAGGATTCTGTTTGTTTTTTGATTTTGTCTTCAATTGTCTTGCACTTTTTAACGTCACCTGCCGCATGTGCTTTTTTCAACGCCGTCATGTGCTTTGCGATGATCTTCTCATGCCCATAAATCTGTGTTGTGCAGGTTACTAGAGCACCGCGCTGATTCTCGACTCTGGTAATGGCCGTGTCGAGTTCGTTCAGGTTTTTTTTGACGTCGGTGTCGAATTTCTTTTGTTTCACCCGGAGGTCGATGACCAGCTTGGCGCATTCCTTGTCCAAGTTCTTCACTTCACTGCTGGTGTATTTGGCATTCGCTTCCTTGATTTGCCGCTGCAAGCCGGGCGGCAAGGTATCGAACAGGGGTCCCTTCGTGAACATTGGCAAATTTCCTCGCTCCTGACAAAAGACCTGCTGAGCAGCTTAGCATAGCGGGCAGTAATTCGCATGTTTTGAGCGGCAACTTGATCTGGGCGAACTTGCGAGGTATCCAGAACTCATGAACCGGAGCATTTGCATCATTATGTGCTGCATTACCTGCTGAACTTTCAGGCGGGCCGGTTTCTTTCGTTTTCATCCCTGAGACAAGTTGCTAAGCCCGCGCCAAGGCGCTTGCGCATGCTGTTGAGGACTAGACCCGATGACCACGATCAAACTGCACAACACCCGGACCCGGAAGAAAGAAGAATTCGTTCCGATCGACCCCGACAATGTGCGGATGTATGTCTGTGGCCCCACCGTCTATGACCGGGCGCATCTGGGCAATGCACGGCCGGTGGTGGTCTTTGATGTTCTCTATCGGTTGCTGCGCCGTGTCTATGGCCCTGATCACGTGACCTATGTGCGCAACTTCACCGACGTGGACGACAAGATCAATGCGCGGGCAGCCGAAACTGGACGCAAGATTGGTGACATCACCGCCGAAACGACTCAGTGGTTTCTGGATGATATGGGCCAGTTGGGTGCGCTGGAGCCCGATCACATGCCACGCGCAACCCAATATATCGGCCAGATGGTCGAGATGATCGAGGTGCTGATCGAAAAGGGCCACGCCTATGCCGCTGAGGGGCATGTGTTGTTTGCAGTGGACTCGTGGAAAGAACATTATGGCAAGCTATCCGGCCGGTCCGTCGACGACATGATCGCGGGTGCTCGGGTCGAGGTTGCGCCCTACAAGAAAAACCCGATGGACTTCGTGTTGTGGAAACCTTCGACCGACGACCTGCCGGGTTGGGACAGCCCCTGGGGCCGCGGGCGGCCGGGCTGGCATATCGAATGCTCGGCTATGAGCTATGAGTTGTTGGGGGAAAGCTTTGACATCCATGGTGGCGGCAATGACCTGATGTTCCCGCACCACGAAAACGAAATTGCCCAAAGCTGCTGTGCCCATCCCGAGGGGCGGTTCGCCAATGTCTGGATGCACAACGAGATGTTGCAGGTCGAAGGCAAGAAGATGTCCAAATCGCTGGGTAATTTCTTTACCGTTCACGACCTGCTGGAACAGGGCGTTCCGGGCGAGGTGATCCGGTTCGTATTTCTGTCGACGCACTATCGCAAGCCGATGGATTGGACCGAGAAGAAGGCGCGCGAGGCGGAGGCGACGCTGCGCAAGTGGCGGGCCGCAACTAAGGGACTTATTCCAACGCCTGAACTAGACAATGTCAGAATTGAGCCGGTTGAACGGGAAGTGGCAAATGACCTGAACACTGCGGCTGCGATTAATGTTCTCCACGCTTACTACAACGCGAAGATGTATGATGCGCTGCTCGTAGGTGCTAGACTGTTGGGTTTTCTTTTACCTCAGATGGGCGACTGGGCAGCTACCGCATCTGTCGACCTGACCGCCCATGCAGATCGTTTGGCAAAAGCACGTGCAACCGCGATGCAAAGCAAGGACTTCTCGGAAGTTGATCGCTTGAAAGCAGCTTATGTTGCGGCTGGGCTTGAAGTCCGGATGAGCAAGAACAGTGTTGAGCTGGTGCCCTGCGCCGGTTTTGATGCCGCCAAGCTGGAGGAGGTCTGATGACCAAGGAACGCCTCTATCTCTACGACACCACCCTTCGGGACGGCCAGCAGACGCAGGGTGTGCAGTTCTCGACGGCTGAAAAGATGCGGATTGCGCAGGCGCTGGATGTTCTGGGCATCGACTATATCGAAGGCGGCTGGCCCGGTGCGAACCCGACCGACAGCGCGTTTTTCGATGCCGCTCCGACCACCAAGGCGCGGCTGACGGCCTTTGGGATGACCAAAAGGTCGGGTCGGTCGGCGGAAAACGACGATGTTCTTGCGGCAGTTATGAATGCGGGTACTCAGGCGGTCTGTCTGGTCGGAAAGGCGCATGACTATCACGTGACTCATGCGCTTGGCATTTCGCTGGAGGAGAATATCGAGAATATTCGGGCCTCGATGGCGCATATCATGGGGCAGGGGCGCGAGGCGTTGTTTGACGCCGAGCATTTCTTTGACGGCTATAAAGACAACCCGGAATACGCCGTTGCGACCTGTCGCGCCGCGCTGGAGATGGGGGCCCGCTGGGTGGTGCTATGCGATACCAACGGCGGCGCATTACCCTCCGAGGTGGGGCGGATCGTGGCCGAAGTGATTGCTGCCGGTCTTCCCGGTGACCGGCTGGGTATCCACACGCACAACGATACCGAAAACGCCGTGGCCTGTTCGCTCGCGGCCGTGGATTCAGGCGCGCGGCAGATTCAGGGTACTCTGAACGGGTTGGGCGAACGCTGCGGCAATGCCAATCTGACCGCATTGATCCCGACGCTGTTGCTCAAGGAACCTTACGCTTCAACCTTCGAAACCGGTGTGAGCCACGAAGCGCTTGCCGGTTTGACGCGGATCAGCCGGATGCTGGATGAAATCCTGAACCGGGTACCGACCAAACAGGCGGCTTATGTGGGTGCGTCGGCCTTTGCCCACAAGGCGGGCTTGCATGCCAGCGCCATACTCAAGGACCCGTCGACATACGAGCATGTGGACCCCTCGACAGTTGGCAATTCCCGCGTCATCCCGATGTCGAACCAGGCCGGTCAGTCTAACTTGCGAAAACGGTTGAACGAGGCCGGACTGGCGGTTGAGCCAGGCGACTCGGCCCTGGGACGGATTCTGGAGCGGATCAAAGAGCGCGAGGCCGAGGGTTATTCCTATGACACCGCGCAGGCTTCGTTCGAGCTGCTGGCGCGAGAGGAGCTGGGGCAGCTTCCCGAGTTTTTCGAGGTCAAGCGGTATAAAGTCACCGTTGAGCGCCGCAAGAACAAGTACAACAAGATGGTCAGCCTGTCCGAGGCCGTTGTCGTGGTGAAAGTTGACGGTGAAAAGAAACTGTCGGTAAGCGAGTCCCTTGACGAAAATGGCAGCGACCGGGGGCCGGTGAATGCGCTGGCCAAGGCGCTCGCCAAGGACCTGGGACGGTATTCAGAGATCCTGGATGACATGCATCTGGTCGATTTCAAGGTGCGTATCACCCAGGGCGGAACTGAGGCGGTAACGCGGGTCATCATCGACAGCGAGGACGGCAAGGGGCGGCGCTGGTCAACGGTGGGTGTCAGCGCCAACATAGTTGATGCCTCTTTCGAGGCGTTGCTCGAAGCGATCCAGTGGAAACTGGTACGCGATTGTGGCGCGCAGGCAAGCGCGGCGGAGTAGGACGTGACGTTTGACGACGACCTGAACGCGTGCGCGGCGTTGGTGCAACGGGCCGATCCCGATCGGTTTCTAGCGACCATGGCAGCACCGGTCGACGCGCGTCGGGTGCTGTTTCCGCTTTATGCACTGAACGTCGAGGTCGCCCGCGCGCCTTGGGTCACGCAAGAGCCGATGATTGCCGAGATGCGCCTGCAATGGTGGCGTGACGCCTTGGAAGCAATTGCGAAGGGGAGACTTGTCAAGCGGCACGAGGTGGTGACGCCTTTGGCCTCGATCCTGCCTGCCGATCTGGCCGGGAAAATGGATGAATATGTCGCGGTAAGGCGTTGGGATATATATAAAGATGCCTTTGTGGATGCTGAGCATTTCGCCACTTATCTTGATCACAGCACTGGTACGCTGGTCTGGGTCGCCGCCCGTATACTGGGAGGAGCCAAAGAAGATGTTGTGCGCGACTATGCTTTTGCCACTGGCGTAGCGAACTGGTTTCGGGCCATTCCAGAGCTAGAGGTGCGCGGACGCATTCCTTTGCTGGATGGGACAACGAAAGGTATCCAGACTCTGGCGCAACTGGCTTTGGACCGGTTGCACCGCGCCCGCCAACGTCGTGTTGACGTGTCAACGCAGGCACGACCGGCGCTGTTGTGTGGGTGGCAGTCTGAGGCCATCCTGAAACAGGTGCTGAATGAACCGCGGCGCGTCTCGGAAGGGACCCTTGGCCAAAGCGAGTTTCACCGAAGGGCATCACTGATGTGGGTTGCTTCTACCGGTCGTTGGTAGATCAGTTCCAGCCGCCCGCTTTCATCTCTGCCGAGATTTCCAGCCTGATTTCATCGGAAATCAGGGGCGCGTACTGCCCGACACCAAGGTCGCTGCGCAGCAAGGTACTTGTAGCGTGCACCCCGATCCAGTCGCCGCTGTAGTAGTCAAAAAAGGCGCCCATCGGGTTGGTTCCCATGTACGTTAAGCGAACGTCCAGAATGATCGGTGCCGTCACGTCCCTTATGGTCAGATCACCGGTCAGCCTGAGGGAATCGGCGCCGGTCTGAACTGCGGACGTCGAGACGAAGTTCATTTTGGGGAACGCCGACACCTCAAAGAAGTTCTTGCTTTTCAGATCGTCGTCCAGAGCTGTGACACCTGTCGAAACGCTTGCGGCATCGACCGTGATGGTCGCCATTGTAGCGGTGACGTCATTCGGGTCGAATTCGATTGTTCCTGAAACTCCCGTCCACTCGCCGGATTGTTCGGTTATACCTGCGTGGTTGTAATATACGCGGATTTCCGTGTGGCTTGGGTCGACATGATAGGTTTCAGCAACTGCTGGGCCCGTGAAGGCAAGCGCCAAAAACGACAATGCGGCTTTGTTCATTTCGAACTCCCTGAAATACAGACGGATAATCTGATCAGGGTACCTTCCTGATCGTGGTCATCGAAACGAAACTTGGCTATTCACGGATGTTTGATCGGTTTTCGCGTTGCCAAGGCTGGCGGCCGCCCATCCCAAACCGTGATCATAGTCCGGCTCACCTTACGGAATCACGGCCGCTCAGCGTCAGCCAGATCAAAGACCCACCTGCCAATGTCAACAACGGCACCATGGCAAGGTTGACCGCTGTCCAGCCTTCGACCGGCGAGCCACCCGAACAGTTCATCAACCCGCCTGACGACAAGGATGCCAGTGTTACCCCACCGAACACCAGCAGATCATTGAGCCCCTGCATCCGCCCACGCTCATTTATGTCATGTGCGCCAGCCAGCATCGTGGTCGCGCCGATGAACCCGAAATTCCAACCAATGCCCAGCAGGATGAGGGCGACAAAGAAGTTACCAAGATTCACACCTTGCAGCGCGACAAGACCGGCACCTGCGAGAATGGCGAGTCCGCTGGAAACGATCTTTTCTACGCCGAAGCGCGCAATCAGATGCCCGGTGAAAAAACTGGGAACGTACATAGCAAGGACGTGGCTGGTCACCACGTCTGCCGCATTGCTTTCAGAGAACCCGCAACCCACGACCGCAAGGGGAGTTGAGGTCATGACGAGATTCATCAGGGCGTAAGACACCATGGCACAAATAACGGCGACGGCGATGCGCGGGGTTCGAAGCAGCTCCAGCCGAGTCCGGCCACGTGGCGCGTCATCAGAAGGTGCCGAAGGCTTGGGGATGTTCAGGAACAGAAACAGCCCGGAGCCGATAACATTCAGCATGATGACCGCAAAATATGTACCGAGAAATGGAACGACATAGGCTTGCGACGTCAGTTTTACGATCTGCGGCCCGATAACCGCTGCAGCCAAGCCGCCTGCCATCACATAAGAAATCGCCTTGGGTCTGAATTCGTCAGAGGCCGTGTCAGCGGCGGCAAAACGATAGAATCCGTGCGCGCTCATATAGACACCGGTCAACAGGCTGCCGCCCAGAAAAACCGGAAAAGAGCCAAGATAAAGGCCATAGGCGCCGACTGCACCGCCCATAGAACCGGCGGTGGCGCCGACGAGAAATCCGGCTTTCCGGCCCCATTTCTGCATGATCGCGGATATCGGTGTGGCCGCCAACATCGAGCCCAGAACGATCAGCGAGATGGGCAGGGTGGCCAAACAAGGGTTGCTGGCAAGAGACTGCCCGGCCAGGCCACCGACAATGAAAACCATTGGCATCTGCGCGCCCAAAATAGCCTGCGCTGCCACCAGAACGATCACGTTCCTTTTGGCAAGGCTGTTGTCTTGATATTGGGCCGCCATTGTCATGGCCAGATCCGTACCGGCGAATCCAAAGGTTCACAAGCGGGTTGAATGTGCTGTGGCGCACCTTAACCTGTGAAACGTTGCGTCCCTTGAAACGGAGTGTCCGGATGAGCACCGGCCGGATAATCGAAACGTCTGATTGTGTCGCCGAAGGGGCGGCCTGGCTGGCGGGTCAATGCCCGCGTATGGCGCGTGCGATGGAACTGACGGGTCCCCTGCCACTACGTCGCAGGCCAGACGGGTTTGCGCAGTTACTGAGCGCGATTGTCAGCCAGCAAGTCAGTGTCGCATCAGCCAACGCGATCTGGATCCGGCTTAGGCAGGCCAGACTCACTGGGCCGCGCAAGATCATGTGGGCGACCGACGACGACTTGCGAAACGCAGGCCTAAGCCGACAGAAGATCCGCTATGCCCGCGCTTTGGCTGAGGCGCGTATAGATTACAACGCCTTACGTTCAGCATCAGATGCGGAAATCATCACAACTCTGACCGAAGTTCCGGGCATCGGAGCCTGGACGGCCGAGATTTACGCCATGTTTTCTCTGGGACGTGCGGACGTCTTTGCACCGGGCGACCTGGCACTTCAGGAGGCTGCGCGCGTTCTTTATGACCTTTCGGAACGGCCAACAGAGAAACAACTGCGGCAAATGGCCGAAGCCTGGTCCCCGTGGCGGTCGGTTGCAGCCCGTGTGTTGTGGGCCTATTACCGCGTGGCGAAGGACAGGGAAGGGATCAGATGACACGGGTATTGAATGCGGGCCGCAAAGAGCCGGTTTCTGGCAGCACGCGCTCGGCTGTCGTGTTCGTTCACGGATACGGAGCCAATGGGGCCGATTTGCTGGGGCTGGCAGATGTGTTGGGAGAGCATTTGCCGGATACGCTGTTCGTCGCACCTGATGCGCCCGAAACCATTCCGGGGATGCCATTTGGATTTCAGTGGTTTCCGATTCCGTGGATTGACGGCTCGTCCGAGGAAGAGGCGCGTCGTGGCATGGAAATGGCTGTGGAGGATTTCAACGCCTTTCTGGACGCACTTATGGTGGATGAGGATCTATTGCCCGAACAGGTCGTTCTGTTCGGGTTCAGTCAGGGCACGATGATGAGCCTGCACGTGGCGCCGCGCCGCGAAGATCCGGTGGCAGGGATCGTGGCCTTTTCCGGACGGCTGCTGGAGCCCGACATTCTGGTCGACGAAGTAATCAGCCGGATGCCGGTTCTTCTTGTTCATGGCGATGCCGACGATGTCGTACCGCCACAATCCCTGCCAGAGGCCGCCGAGGCACTGCAAGGCGCGGGGTTCAAGGAAGTATATGCGCATGTGATGAAAGGCACCGGTCACGGTATTGCTCCGGATGGGCTGAGTGTGGCGTTGGCGTTCATGCGCGACAAGCTGGGCTTGTAATCCGCTGGAGAGGATGAGGGGCGCTGCCCCTCTTGTCCTTTGGGCAATTCACCCCCAGGGTATTTCGAACCAGAAAGAAGCCCGTCTTGCTGGTCATCGTCTTGTCTTTTCGTGGTTGTCCGGTCTTCGTGCGACCGAAGCTGGAAGGGGAAGGGCTTCCCAAGCACCGGGAGCGAGATCATCCAGTGTCCACTCTCCGATACTATACCGGATAAGGCGCAGGGTGGGGTGACCGACGGCGGCGGTCATGCGGCGCACCTGCCGATTTCGGCCTTCACGAAGGGTCAGTTCGATCCAACTGTCGGGCACGGACTTCCTGACCCGGATTGGCGGGTTGCGCGGCCAAAGATTCATCGGCTCTCCGATCAGGCGGGCCTTGGCTGGTCGCGTCAAGCCATCTTTCAGTTCGACCCCCTGTCTCAAAACGGACAATGCGGCGTTGTCGGGAAGTCCCTCGACCTGAACCCAATAGGTCTTGGATGTTTTGTGTTTCGGGTCCGCGATCCGGGTTTGTAGCCTGCCGACATCCGTCAATAGCATCAGTCCCTCGCTGTCCCGGTCGAGACGTCCGGCGGGATAGACGCCAGGCAAGTCGATGAAATCCGACAGGGTCCGGCGCGGCGACGCGACGCTGCCGCGATCGGTGAATTGTGGCAGCACGTCATAGGGTTTGTTGAAGCGGATGAACCAGGACATGATCACTCACATATCCTGCTTAGGGGATACTGGGCAAGCTGTGGATAACTGTCACCCGCTTGTTGCCGAAGTACAGTATTCTTTCTTCGACATATTGTAGAAACTCTGGGCTTGTCAGAGTTTTGACACGATATATAGTCAAGGTAAGGCTGGGGCGGGTGCTCCCCGCTCTGGTGTCACGAACGGGCAGTAGAGAGCGAGGAGCGAGTCTGTGATGGACGGAGACTTCAGGACCGAATTTGTCAGGGAACCCGGTGCGTTGAAACACCATCCGGCGTTGGTTCTGAACGCGGATTATCGGCCTTTATCCTACTATCCCCTGTCACTTTGGCCCTGGCAGGAAGCGATCAAGGCCGCCTGGCTTGACAGGGTGGATATCGTGGCGGAATACGACGAAGTTGTCCGCAGTCCCAGCACAGTGATCCGAATACCGTCGGTGGTTGTGCTGAAAGACTATGTGAAACCTCAAAAGCGCGTGGCCTTCACGCGCTTTAATTTATTTTTGCGCGATGAATTCCGCTGTCAGTATTGCGGTGCAAAAGGGGATCTGACCTTTGATCACGTCGTTCCGCGTGCGGCGGGCGGGGTTACAAGTTGGCAGAATGTGGTAGCTGCGTGCAGTTCATGCAATCTGCGCAAAGGGTCGAAATCGCTCAAACGCGCCGGGATGACATTGCGCAAACCGCCGCGCCAGCCACAGGCCGAAGAGTTGCGAAATATCGGGCGCAAGTTCCCGCCCAACCACCTGCACGACAGCTGGATGGATTTTCTGTATTGGGATGCAGAGCTGGAAGCCTGAAATTGGCGCTATCTGGCGCGGGCGGCTGCAAGCCAGATTACGGCCAGCCCCATTGAGACAACCGCGTTCCAGCTGGCCATGGATAGCCCGAACAATTCCCACGGCACTTCGTCGCAACGTACCAGTGGCGCCGCCATGATTTGCTCCATCAACTGTTCAGCCGACAGGCCGCCGATGTCTCCGGATGTGCAGGTTGTCGGACCTTCCCACCAACCGCGTTCAACCCCGGTGTGATAAAGCCCGATAACAGCTGTCGTCAGTGCGGCGAACGCACCTGCATAAGGTAAGGAGCGAAGCGAGGGCAGGGCGAGCGCCACGCCGCCAATCAAAAAAGCTGCTCCATGAGGATAGCGCTGCCAGATGCATAGCTTACAGGGAGCCATGCCGCCGAAATACTGAAACCCCCACGCCCCCAAAAGCATCGCCGCGGACCCGAGTGCGGCTAAGATGATAAGGTTTTTTTTGTTGGTCATAGGTATCTCACCAGCATGAAACCACCGATCAGAAGCACGATAAACAATGTGAAAACCAGACCGAGCCTTTTTTCGATGAAATCTCGGATTGGCTCACCAAAACCCCACAACAGCCCTGCAAGCACAAAGAACCGAAGCGCGCGGGCTAGGATCGAAGTTGCAATGAAAGTTCCAAGTGGCATTCCTGTCCAGCCTGACATGATGGTGATGACTTTGTAGGGGAATGGGGTCACACCCGCAGTCAACACCGCCCAAAAACCGAAATCGTTGAAGCGGGTGTTGAACTCCTCCATCGCCTGAGCCTTGCCCATGGCCTGCAATATTGGCTGGCCGACGCTGTCATAAAAGAAGGCGCCAATGGCATAGCCCAGCAATCCACCAAGAACCGACGCGACCAGGGCGACCGAGGCAATCAGCCAGGCTCGTGAGGGGCGGGCCAGAATCATCGGAATCATCAGCACGTCAGGCGGGATCGGAAAAACCGAGCTTTCTATGAAAGCAACCGCGGCAAGCGCCCACATGGCGTGCGGATGTTCCGCCAGACGAATTGTCCGGTCATAAAGAGAGCGCAGCATCGGGTTTCCGTTTCCACCAATCAATCTCGACTGCAGGGCAAATCATGCGGATCGCGAGCCGTCAACATCTGCAATAGGCAATTGCTGATTTTTGCCTCTGGACCTTCCTCAAATCGGACGCTAATCCAGTGTTCGTGGCCCAAGTGGCGGAATGGTAGACGCAGGGGATTCAAAATCCCCCGCCTTTGCGGGCGTGCCGGTTCGAGTCCGGCCTTGGGTACCATGAAAAGGGGCGCTTCCGAATTGCATCGGAGGAGCCCCTTTTTTTCTTTAGTAAATAAGGGTTTAGTTGTGCTGGTAGTGGCCGCGTCAGCGGCTTGAATCGCCCTGCAAGAAACTCGTCTTAAAGGCGACGCTTGTGATCTTGAAACGTTTTCTCGGACATTCAAAGCCTGCGTTTTTGAGATTGCGCGCGAGTAAACCGTGCCTCAGATAGGCAATTCTCATGCGGCCATATCGAGGGGCTGGACGTCTTCCAGCCCTTCGAAAAAGTGTGCGTAAACTTCCAGCGTGACAGACGGCGTGTGGTGAGTGGAATTATCTTCATCAATCGCATCGGGTTCGGGTGGCGAATCCCGCTGGATCAGTGCAAGGGAATTTCTTGCAGGGTTCGCTCGGACCAATGCGGGATGAGAAAGGTCGTTTGCAGGACCAGCATGCTAGTTTCTAGAAAAATCAGATCAATCTGAGGTTTTCTTGTGTAAGGGCTAGGGACTGGCCCGTGCATTCAACAACCTTTCGGCAAGCTTTTGTTTTTGCCATTTCAGATAGAGCAGATAGCTGAGCCGGTTGGTCTCGGAGCGCTGGATCGGGGACATCGCCTCAAAGTCTTCCAGCGAGATATTCGGCAGAAATGAAAGCTTGAATTCGAGGTATTTCGTCGCGCAACCCTGCGCCTCGATTGGGGACAGCACAGTTCTGGTGGCTTTGTTAGCGCAACGGAAGTAGGCCTGAGCCTTATCGCGTGAAGGCACCTCGACCGCGATGCCCGGTGCGCATTCGGTCTTGGTGCAACTGCCGAAACCTGGGGAGTGGCTGCGGCGCGGCGCCGAATTCAGGGACAGTGCTGCGGCGAATGCGATGATGGCGCAGGATGGTACGATTGCGGTAGCGGGCAGAGAATCCAGCATCTGTCGTCCTTTCGCGGGTTATCTAGGAATGGCATCCAGTCTCGGGGCAGCCGACGCCGGGGGGCAAACGAAATTCCATGAAACCTCATGAAATCAACGGACCCTGAGAGCGCGGTTGTGAACAGGAATAGTGAAAAGACGGGATTTTCGGTGTAATATCACTTTATGCGTCCGGCCTGACAGGAAGGAGCAAGACCCGAGTGAGGTACGTTTTCAGCGAATTCGAAATGGACTTGATGCGCCGTCAACTCTTTAGCGGCGGTCGTAAGGTTTCTCTGCGTCCAAAAAGCTTCGATGTTCTGGCCTTCCTGGTGCGGAGTGCCGGGAAGCCGGTGGAAAGACAGGCGCTTTTGAATGCCGTCTGGCCCGACACTATCGCGTCGGCCGATACGCTGGCCCACAGCATCTGCGATATTCGAGACGCGCTTGGTGACGTGGGTAAGCAGCTTGTGCTGACAATTCCCGGCAAGGGTTATCAGCTGGCAGCCCCCGTCGTGGTGGCCGAAGAGCCGCAAAAGGAATCAGTCAGGTTACAGCACAGGGGAAACAGCAGGTTTCCCGTGATACTGGGAGTACTGGTTGTTCTGGCGGTCATCGCTGCTTTGATGATCCGCAAGTCACCCACTCGAGAGGAAGTTGTACTTCTTGCTGACCCGCCTTCGATCGCTGTCATTCCTTTCAGGAACCTGTCCGGAGACCCCGAAATCGAGCCGTTCGTGGCTGGACTCAGCTCGGATGTCAACGTGGCACTGTCGCGGGTTCCGGAACTGCTGACCATCGCGGAAAACACGGCGGCGCGGTACCGGAACCGGGAAATTGACATTGCGGCTATCGCTGCTGAACTGGGGGTCAGCCATGTCATGACCGGATCGGTACAGCGCGACGGGTCTTCTTTGCGAATCTTTGTCGAGGTTTCTTCGGGCCAGGATGCGTCTACTGTTTGGTCGAGACGGTATGACCGGAACCTGTCGCATTTTCTTGAACTGCAGGATGACATCGTACGTAATGTTCTTGTCGGCTTGCAGATCGAACTGACGCATGGCGATACTGCCGGATATCTCAGCGGCGGAACCAGAGACATCGAGGCGTGGCTGACCAATTTCGAAGCACTGTCGGAAGGCTTCAAGTTTCGCGAAGACAGCAACTTGCGCGCACGACATTTGTATGAAACGGCGGCGCAGCTGGATCCGAATTGGGCCGAACCGCTTGCCGGGCAGGCTTGGACCTATCGTGAAGCATTGCGGCGCGGCTGGTCGCATGACCCGGAGGGTGACAGAAAGAAGTGGCTTAACCTAGCGGAAGCCTGCGCCGAACTGGACCCGGTGAAACACAGCTGTTTCATACAGCTTGGCAACTATTACATCGAGAACGGGCAGGTGGAGCAGGGGCTGGAGCTGAGAGAAATCGCGCTGAAACTCGCGCCCAGCGATCTGTCGGCCCTTTCCGGCCTGGCATGGCAACTGATCCTTGTCGGTGAATTTTCTCGGGGGCTTGAGCTGTTGCAGAGGGCCAAGAAGGTTAGCCCGATCCATCCGCCCTGGCTGCTTGCTACCGAGGCCTATGGCTACCAGATGGTTGGAGAGTTCGACAAAGCCGTCGAGCTGTTCCGGGAGGCGCTGGATCGGAGTGATTTTCCAGACTGGCACGCGAGGCTGGCGGCGGTTTATGTCGAATTGGATGACATGGAAAACGCGAGGCTGCATGGCAGGACATTTGTCGAAAAAAGCCCAGGCAGGACGGTTTCTGACCTGACGAAAATCCTGACGATTCAGGATGCCGAACGCACAGAACACTATTCCGATCTGCTGAGACGGGCAGGGGTTCCGGATTGACAGGGTCTGTTTGCGCGGAGAAGTGCTGGAAAATCGACGGAAACGTTGAGTTCGCAGCGCATAGGAGCATTGTTTTGTCTGTTGGAGAGCTTCGTCGTCTCCAGGTGCCTGGCAGCATCGTTGGTCGGACCTAACTCGGCTTGAATCCTGTCACAACGAATTGAGGGGACACCAACAGGTAGGTTCCTCTGTCGAGAGCTCTTTCGATCTGTTCGACAACTTGCTTGATTGAGCCGGCGTCCAGAATTCGGCTTTCCATTGCATATTTGGCCATGTTGTGAACCATACCCAACAGACGGCCATTTACGTCTGCGTTCGCGAAAACCGAAATCCTAATATCGTGAAACCCCGCCTCCGCAAATGTCCGGTACAGCTTTCTGCCCATGTCCGAATTCCGGCAGGCATAAGACGCAGACTTGACGAAGGCCCGCCACAGATCGTGCTCGACCGGCTCGGCGACCATCATGTACCAATCGCTGTCGATGGCGTGAGTCAGGCCGCCAGGTCTAAGTGCGCGACGAAACTCCCGCAGGGTTTCAACCGGTTCGTCAACATACATGAGAGTATTGCGGGCGGTTACCCGGTCCAGGGAATTGTCGGCAAGCGGAAGCGTGATCCCGTCGCTATGATGCGTGTGCAGGCGATCGGCGATACCAGCTTGGATGGCGTTTCGTCTAGCAATTTCAAGAAAGTCGGAGTTGATGTCTATGGCGTGGACCTGGCCCTCATCGCCCACCCGTCGGGCCAATTCTACGGCGATTTTGCCCGGGCCACATCCAAAGTCGGCTACGATTTGGCCTGTTGAAATACCTGCCGGCGCGTAGAGTGTTTCGGCTGCGTTGTCCCATTGGAAGCCGGATTTGTATGCCGACATCCGGTCCTGCTCAATGTGGCGCCAATGCGCTTTGTAGAAAGGCTCACTTGTCAATTTGCAGTTCCTGATTGCAGGACAAGACAATGCCTAGCACGATCAGAGAGCAATGTCTGTCTTGACGGCCAATCGAACACAGATCACAGCCCGTCTGGTACCCAGAATTTCGCTACAGCGTGGCGTTTTTCTCCCGACCTCTGTTTGATCGGCCGAAACCCTTTCTTGGGTCACGGGAACTGTGGCAATGAGATCGGTCAAACCTCTCGTGCCGGTAAGGTTGGCAAGGTCGGGAGGCGGCTTTGGAGCCGTGAGCGGGCGTTTCGTTTGTCGAAAACCGCAATTGCCGTACGAGGTTACCGAATTTCCAGCAAATCCGCCTTTGCCAAACCCTGCAAGACCATCTCTTCGTGGGACGAGTCAGATAAAGACAGTCGTGCCAGCCGGGTTTTGATGGAAAATGACGGGTCAATGGCCTGCAGTTCCTTCCAAATCGCACGCGCTTGGTCGAGTTCGCCAAGGTGCCCCAATGCGGAGGCCAACCAGGCGCGTCCGATATCGGTGTCTTTCACGAGGAAAACACGTTCTCGCAACAGCACCGCAGCGGTTTCGAAGTTGCCTTTCAGGAAATGCGCCATGGCCAGAAACTGCAGGTATTGATGGCGAAATGACGGATCAAGCCGGATAGCGCGCTCAAGATGGTCGATCGCGCCTTCTAGCTTGCCCTGAGCCAGCTCAATTTCGCCCCTAGTGAACCAGCCCAAAGAATAATCGGAGCTTTTCGACATCGCCTTGTCAAGCAGTTCACTCGCTAGGTCCAGCTTTCCCTGCCAGCGCGCGATGACCGCAAAAGCGTGATTGGTCCACAGCCCGTCTGGCCTGATTTTCAAACCTTGTTGGGCAAATACCTCGGCCCTACGCATCGCTTCTTCGGAAGAGGTGCCAGACCAGTGGTTATGGAAATCCAACACATGCATTATTGCGAGAATGGCATGTGCGTCTGCATAATCCGGATCACGGGAAATTGCCCGTTCGCCATAAAAGACCGCCTGCTTCCAGCCGTCAGCGTTCATACCGGGAAAGAACAGAAAACCGCGCATGCGCATGAAGTCTTCGTGGGCCTCTATGTTGGCCGTGCCGACATCTGTGATGTTGGCACGCTCGGTGGAGGTCAGCGAAACCTTCAACGCCTTAACGATTTCAAGCGTCACCTCGTCTTGTACCGCAAAAATGTCGGTCAGGTCCCGATCGTAGCGATCTGCCCAGACGTGACTTCCGTCTCTGGCATCAATCAGCTGCGCATTGATGCGGACACGTTGCCCGGCCTTCCTAACGCTGCCTTCCAGAACATGGGTAACACCCAGTTCCTGTCCAATGATGCGCAAATCAACGGGCTTTCCCTTGTAGGCAAAGCTAGAATTGCGTGCGATCACCGTCAAACCGGAGACCTTGGACAGATCGGTGATGATGTCTTCACTGATCCCGTCCGAAAAATACTCCTGTTCTGGGTCGCCGGACATGTTGTCCAGAGGCAAGACGGCGATGGAATGGGGTGCGTCGCGTGAGGATGAAGAATTGCGTTGCTTTGCAGGTTGTGCGTCAGTGGCATTCTGCGGATGCCAATGGAACACCCGCAGAGGACGGTCGATATTCTTTACTGAGACATTTCCGCCGTCCTGAAAGGCCATTCCCAGGCGGTCGCCGACGCTTTCCTGTACGACCGAGGAAATGCATATGCCCCCCGGTCGGGCCAGTTGTTCCAGCCTGCTGGCAACATTCACACCATCGCCGAAAATATCGTCGTCCTGAACGATTATGTCGCCCAGATTGATTCCGATCCTCAGGGTGATGCCCGAGGTGTCATCCAGACCTGCCATCGTTTCCTGAATGTCTTTGCCACATTGCACGGCATCCAGAACGCTCAGGAACTCCACGAGGGCGCCATCACCCATGAGTTTCACCACGCGTCCGTTGTTGCGGGACACAATCGGAGCGAAAACGATCTTCCGGTGCTGATTGAGTGCGCCCAGTGTTTTCGACTCGTCTTCGGCCATCAGCCGAGAATACCCGACTATGTCCGCGGCAAGGATGGCGGAAAGGCGACGAGGCTGCAAAACGTCGGTCATGACAAAGTCGTATGGCAGTTCTCCACCGCGGTCTAGCCGGGTCTTCTTTCAAACCCGCTTTTCCCGGTTGAAAAGCCAAGGCGTTGCCTTGTCTCTCGTGAACAGCGCTGGATTGAGCTCTGCCCTTTCGTCGTGTCGTTTCCCTGACAAGCATGTTTCGAGTAAAATGATGCCCCAAGGCTGTGGATACTAGCCGAGCATTCGACAAGGGGGAGAATTGCTGTGGAGCGCAGGATTGACCTGAATAATGGCCAAAAGGTCTGGACTAAGACGGTAGGCAGCGGCCCCGGCTTGCCGTTATTGCTGCTACATGGCGGGCCCGGGGCCGGGCATGACTATCTCGAACCGCTTGAGGCGCTTGGAGCTGACCGTCCGGTGATTTTCTACGATCAGCTTGGCTGTGGGAAATCGGACAAGCCGAACAACCCCGCGCTATGGACCATTGAACGCTTTTCGGATGAGGTTCAGGAAGTGCGCGATGCCCTTGACTTGGGGCGCTGCCATATACTTGGACAAAGCTGGGGCGGTTGGCTGGGCATTGAATACCTGCTGCGTCACCCGCCGGGTCTGGCCAGTATGGTCCTGGCGTCGACCTCGGCCTCGATTCCGCAGTTTTCGGCGGAATGTGACCGCCTGATTGCGGAACTGCCAGACAAGCACCGAAAGGCACTGCAATACCACGGGCCGCGCGGTGAGTTCGAACATGAGGCCTATGCCGCGGCCGAACAGGTGTTTTATGGCAACCATGTTTGCCGTTTGGAGGAGTGGCCGGACTGCCTTATGCGCTCGGTAGAGAACCTGCACCACAATCAGGTCTACGAGACAATCAACGGCCCGAACGAGTTCACCACCATCGGCAACCTGCGTTACTGGAACCGCATTCCGGATCTCGGTCAGATCAAAATCCCGTGCCTGATCACCTGTGGCCGCCATGACGAACTTGGTCCGAACTGTGCTGAAACCTTGCAAAAAGGCATTCCCAACGCTGAAATGGTGATCTTTGAAGCTTCGGCACATGTGGCGCACATCGAGGAAACGGAAGCCTACATCAGATGCGTGTCGGAGTTTCTGAAACAGCACGATTGATTTGCTGTTTCCCTTAAAAGGAGCGCATGAAAGCCAAAGCGACGATATGAAAAGCGAAGGACCGCGGTCACTGATAGCCATGGCTCGCGGAGAGTATTTTTAGTTTATTGAAGGCTATGCTCGGCCAATGGGCGCATTCCGCCGCTTGGACGCTGCTTTGAATTTTTTTCAAGCAGCGCCAAGCTTGATTCCTGCGGGTCTTCTATCCCAATTGCACCAGCGCATGGCGTTTCTTGCCTGCGCTCAACTTGATCGGCGAGGCTAGGGCGCCTGCGTCGATCATCAGGCCTGCGTCGGTCAGCGGCGTGTCATCGAGGCGGGCGCCGTTTTCGGCGATCAGGCGCTTGGCCTCTTTGCCCGATTTGGCGAGCCCCGATTTGACAATGATCTGCACGATGGACATTCCGTCACCCAACTCTTCGGCGCTGAGGGTGAGGGTTGGCAGGTCGTCGCCCACACCGCCCTTCTCGAACACCTCGCGCGCGGTCGCCTCGGCGGTTGCGGCGGCTTCAGCCCCGTGGCAGAGCGTAGTGACCTCGTTGGCGAGGATGATCTTGGCTTCGTTGATGTCCGAGCCTGCCAGCACACCCAAGCGGGCGCATTCCTCGACCGGCAGCTCGGTGTAAAGCTTGAGAAAGCGGCCTACGTCGGCATCGGTGGTGTTGCGCCAGAACTGCCAGAATTCGTAAGGCGAACGCATGTCGGCGTTGAGCCAGACTGCACCGTCCTGGGATTTGCCCATCTTCTTGCCGTCCGAGGTGGTTAGCAACGGCGAAGTGAGGCCATAGACCTCATGGTCGATCACCCGGCGGGTCAGGTCGATGCCGTTGACGATATTGCCCCACTGATCCGAACCGCCCATTTGCAGGATGCAGCCGTAACGGCGGTTCAACTCCATGAAGTCATAGGCCTGGAGGATCATGTAGTTGAATTCCAGGAAGCTGAGCGATTGTTCGCGGTCGAGGCGGGATTTCACGCTCTCGAAGCTAAGCATCCGGTTTACGCTGAAATGCCGCCCGATATCGCGCAGGAAATCGAGATAGTTCAGGTCGTCCAGCCACTCGGCATTGTTGAGCATCAGCGCGGCGTTTTCGGCGCCGCTGTCATAGTCGATATAGGCGGCAAAGACCTTGCGGATGCCAGCGATATTGCCGTCAATCTGGTCCGGCGTGAGTAGCGGGCGTTCATCGGCGCGAAAGGATGGGTCACCCACCTTGGTGGTGCCGCCGCCCATCAGTGTGATCGGCTTGTGCCCGGTCTTTTGCAGCCAGCGCAGCATCATGATCTGGATCAGGCTGCCCACGTGAAGCGACTTGGCGGTGGCGTCAAAGCCGATATAGCCCGGCTGGCATCCCTTGATCAGCGCCTCGTCGAGACCCTGGTAATCGGTGCAGTCGGCGAGAAAGCCGCGCTCCATCATCACCGCGATGAAATCCGATTTGGGATGGTAGGTCATGTCTTGCCTCGGGTTGGAATTGCGGGGCAACTTATAGAGAGCAATCCGGAAAGTGGAAACCGGTTTTCGGGGCAAAATGCGTGCGTATTCGGGGCGTCGTCAATCGAAAGGAAAAGGCCATGAGCAGGGCCATCAGCAAGACAGGGCCGGTGCGGGCGCTGGGGGCGATGTCGGGAACGTCGATGGACGGGATCGACGTGGCCGTGGTCGAAACCGACGGGCACCAGATCAAAGCGTTCGGGCGAAGCGGATACAGGGCCTATACCCCGGACGAACGCGTCGTTTTGCGCGCTGCGATGGGTCAGTGGAAGGGCGACGATGTCGAGGCGGCGGAAATGCTGGTGACTTTGCTGCATGCCGAGGCGTTGGCCGGGTTCGCAGATGTCGCTCTGGTGGGGTTTCACGGCCAGACACTGGTGCATGATCCGCAGGGTAAGGGCACCTTGCAGGTAGGTGACGGAGCTGCGCTGGCCGAAAGACTGGGAGTGCCGGTGGTGTGGGATTTCCGCTCGGACGATGTGGCGATGGGGGGCGAGGGCGCGCCGCTGGCGCCGTTCTTTCATTTCGCCTGCGCCAAATGGTTCGACGCTGGCCAGCCCTTGTGTTTTCTCAATCTCGGCGGGGTCGGCAACCTGACCTATGTGGACCCGTCCTTTGCCCGACCCGAGGAGAAGGGCGCGCTGTTGGCCTTTGATACCGGGCCCGCAAATGCGCCGGTTGATGACCTGATGCAGGCGCGATTCGGTCTGGCAATGGACCGCGATGGCGCGGTAGCGTGCAAAGGGACGGTCGAAGAAGGCATTCTGGAGCGGGCCCTGGCCGAGCCCTTCTTTGCCCGCATTCCACCCAAGTCGCTTGATCGCAACGATTTCGCTCGGATGGCGGCGCTGGTCGACCCCCTGGCCGACGCTGATGCGGTGGCAACACTGACGGCGTTGTGTGCGGCGAGCGTGGCGCAGGGGATCGACCATTGCCCGAAACCGCCGGCGCGCGTTCTGGTCACCGGCGGCGGGCGGCACAACCCGGTATTGATGCAGATGCTGCGAGTGTCGATAGATTGCCCGGTTGAACCGGTTGAGGCGGTTGGGCTGAATGGCGACATGCTCGAGGCGCAGGCTTTTGCCTATCTGGCGGTGCGTGTGGCGCGGGGGCTGCCGACCTCCTGTCCGGGCACGACCGGTGTCAAGGCGCTGGTGGGGGGCGGGATTGTCAGCGTTCCAGAGCACTGAGGTAGTCGGAAGTGAACTCTCCGTACCCGTGCGAGGTCGAAGTCAGATGTGTCCGCGTGAAGGTGTGAAAGGCGGGCAACTGGTGAAACGGCACATTCGGAAAGGCATGGTGCTCGGCATGATAGGGCATGTTCCAGGCCAGGAACCGAACGATCCGGTTGGTGAAAGTGGTGCGCGAGTTTTCCAGCATGTTGGAGACGGCCGGGCATAGCCCGTGTTCGGCCAGCAGGTAGGCGCGCAAAAACGGTTGACCCACCAGAACCGGCAGAACCCAGAGCCACAGGAGCACAGGAGAGGTCAGAAGGCTGAGCGCTGTCAGCGCATAGAGCACCAGTAGACCCTGCGCCTCGTGCCGCATTGCCGGGTGTCGGCGTTGCGGCAAATAGGGCGCGTCGATCCGGCCGATGGCGTTCTGCACCAGCACTTTGGCCATGCCCGTCCAATAAAACCAGCCGCTGAGATAGACGATTAGGCTGCCGCGGCTACGGGGCCGTGGTCTGCCAGCCAGTTCCGGATCCCGGTCGGGATCGTTGGTCCATTTATGATGGGCCAGATGAAAATAGCGAAACCAGGTGAAGGGCAAGGCGATGAGCAATCCCGCCGCATGCCCAACCGCCTCGTTCATCCAATCGGTGCGAAATGGCGTTTTGTGGGTGCATTCGTGGCTGAGCGTGAAGAGAAACACCAGCAACAGGCCCTGCGGAAGAATCAGCAACGGCCAAAGCGGAACCTGCAAGAATATACCTGCCGTCGTCACAGCCAGAGCCGTAAGATAGAGCGCCAGATGCCTCAACCCGGCCCGGTCCGAGCGTTGCTGCAGCGCCGCTTTGGTTTCGGCGGGAAGGGAAGAGATCAGTTCGCTATGGTCCATGGCTCATAGTCGCAATGCGGAGGGCTCGGTCAAGTACGTCATTTCGCCAAGGGCGCTGCCCCTCTTGCCCTTCGGGTAAAGAACCCCGGGGAGTTTGAGGGACTGCGTCCCTCATAAATATAAGAATAAAAGCGCGCCAAAGGCGCTCAATTTGACGGGATGTCGAAACCGGGTGCGGCGAGTTCGAAGCCGCTGAATTCAAAGCCGGGTGAAACGGTGCAACTGACCAGTGTGAAATCGCCAGTGCTGCGGGCTGCCTGCCAGTGGTTTTCGGGTACGATCAGTTGCGGTGCTCCGTTTGTCAGGTCAGGGGTCAGCAGGTGGTCGGTAGCGGGGCCTGTTTCGGTGGCGCTTACAGACAGGGTCAGCGGTGCACCCGCGTGGTAGAGCCAGATTTCCGTCGCGTCGACCTTGTGCCAGTGGCTGCGTTCGCCGACCTGGAGCAGAAAGTAGATGCAGGTGCCAGTTGCGCGGCCGGGATTTCCGGCGCGCCAGGTTTCGCGGAACCAGCCGCCCTCGGGATGGCGTTGCAGGTTCAGGCGGTCGATGATCTCGTGCGCGGTCATTGAGACTCCGTGGTATTTTGCGCGATTATGCCGGGGGTTGATCGCTGAGGCTATGGCAATTCCGTGCGCGAAGCATATGTTCGGGCCATGACCCTGACGATCCCCTTCGACAACACCTATGCCCGTTTGCCTGGCAGTTTTTATGCGCGGCTGGCGCCGCAACGGGTGCGCGCGCCACGGTTGATTGCTTTCAACGAAGATCTGGCGCGGATCATGGGCATTGTGCCTGGTGAGGTCGACGAAATGGCGCAGGCCTTTGCCGGCAACGTTCTGCCCGAAGGGGCAGAGCCGCTGGCGCAGCTCTATTCCGGGCATCAGTTCGGGCATTACAATCCGCAACTGGGCGACGGGCGCGCCTTGTTGCTGGGTGAGACGGTCGGAGCCGACGGGGTGCGCCGTGACATTCAGCTGAAGGGATCGGGCCGAACGCCGTTTTCGCGGCAGGGCGACGGGCGGGCGTGGCTGGGGCCGGTGCTGCGCGAATACGTAGTGTCCGAGGCGATGCACAACCTGGGCATTGCGACCACGCGGGCGTTGGCTGCGGTCGAGACCGGAGAGGTGGTGCTGCGCGAAGGGCCGATGCCCGGCGCAGTGTTGACGCGGGTGGCACGGAGCCACCTTCGCGTGGGGACGTTTCAGGTGTTTGCCGCGCGTGGCGATATCAACGGTTTGAGGCGGCTAACCGATTATACCATTGCACGGCATTACCCTCAGGTAGAGGGGCCGATGGGATTGCTGCGCGCTGTTCGGGACGCGCAGGCGCGGTTGATCGCACAATGGATGAGCGTAGGGTTCATTCACGGGGTGATGAACACCGATAATTGCTCGATCGCCGGGGAAACCATAGACTATGGTCCCTGCGCGTTCATGGACAGCTATCATCCCAACACGGTTTACAGTTCGATCGATCGGACAGGGCGCTATGCCTATGCCAATCAGCCCGATATCGCCGTATGGAACATGGCGCAACTTGCCACCGCGTTGATCCAGCAGATGGAGGACCGGGAGGTGGCGGTGGAGGAGGCGACGGAGATCGTCCACGATATGCCTGGGGCGATCGAGGGAAACTGGCTGCGGCTGTTCCGTGCCAAGGTTGGGCTTGCGACGGAAGAGGCAGGGGATATGGAACTGATCGGAGATCTGCTGACAAGGATGGCACAGAACCAGGCGGATTTCACAAATACATTTCGGGCGTTGGGGACTACTGTGGCGCGGGACCAGTTCGCCGATCCGACGGCCTATGACACCTGGATCAAGACATGGGGCGCGCGCGTAGAGAGAGAGGAAGGCGTGGCGAATCGGTTGGTGGAGGCCAATCCGGCCTTCATTCCGCGCAACCACCGGATCGAGCAGATGATCGAAGCGGCGGTGCGGGGTGATTGCGCGCCGTTCCATCGCCTGAACGATGTGTTATCGCGCCCTTATCAGGATCAGCCCGAGAACCGGGACCTCACCCGTCCGCCGACCGAGAGCGAAGTAGTGCATGCGACGTTCTGCGGAACCTGACATGCGGGGTGGGGTTGCGCATTGCGGTGACGGCGGCGATGCTCAGGGCATTCTGCCGGTCCGAGAGACAATGACCAAAACCGCGACCCTTCGCATTGCGAGTTACAACATCCAGAAATGTGTGGGCCTCGATCTGCGCCGCCAGCCGCAGCGCATCCTTAAGGTGCTGGACAGGCTGGGGGCCGATATCGTGGTGTTGCAGGAGGCCGACAAGCGCCTACCACCTCGTCCCGCCGCGTTGCCGCATTTCATGCTGGAAGAGGCCGGTTGGCAGGTAGCCGATCTGGGCGGCGCGGGCAGCCTGGGATGGCATGGAAATGCGGTGATCTGGCGCGGCGCGGGTATCACCGTGCATCGGACCGGCCATCACGATCTGCCGGGTCTGGAGCCGCGCGGCGCGGTGCGGGTGGAGTTCGAGACCTCGATTGGCCCTTTGAGGGTGCTTGGCATGCATCTGGGTCTGATGTCGCGATGGCGGCACCGGCAGGTGGTACACATGCGCCAGGACAGCCACAGGCTGGAGGCGATGCCGACTGTCTGGGCGGGCGATTTCAACGAATGGTCGCGCCACCCGGTACTAGATCATCTGGTTCCGGACATGCGCTTTCTGCCACCTATACCAAGCTTCCCGGCCGCGCAGCCGCTGGGGGCGCTGGACCGGATCGCGCTGGGTCCGGGGCTGGAGGCAAGGGCGCACGGGGTCTGTTCCGACCGGCCCGCGCACATCGCTTCGGACCATTTGCCGGTCTGGGCGGATCTGGGTGTTGCGCGCCCAGGGTCGTCTTGAATCCGCCGGTCTCCGGAGATTCTGACGTGATCGTCAAGGCTGAATGCGTGAAGTTCGTCAGCGTTGGATCGTGTGGACCCATCTCTGGTTGGAATGGCCCATTGGTTTCCCGGGTATTCTTGCCGTTTCCGAAGCTCCGCTCATGCTACCAGAAACCCTTGTGCCCTTCGGCAACCTCGTCCTCGATTTCGGAGTAGGGGCCACGGGTTTCCACAAGGCGCTGGCCCGCGGTGAATACCGCCTCGCAGGGCAAGTCCAACGTCAGGTTTTCGGGATTGTTGCCAGTCAATACCGCCAGACGCTTTTCGGTCATGCCATAGACGACTGTGCCAATCCCTGCCCAATAACAGGCCCCGGCGCACATGCAGCAAGGTTCGACCGATGTGTATAATGTGCATTTTTCAAGGAATTCCGGATCGTATTGACGGCTCGCTTTGCGTGCGACATTCAATTCGGCGTGCCCGACCCCCTTGTCATCCCCATAGCTGTTGCCGGAGCGGATGAGGATTTCACCGTGCGGGTCGACCAATGTTGCGCCGAACGGATGATTGCCTGAAGCGCGGCTTTGCTTTGCTATCCGGATTGTCTCGCGCAAATGCCGAAGATCGTGTTCCTTCATGTCGCCCTCCTGACGGTTGAAATCACCAAGTTCAAACAACTCTTCTTGTGACATTATCAGTGTTTGCGCGCATTTGAGCGTGCTTTCATATTCGTTGTGTGGAGACTTTCGAAAGGTTCCTTGTCAAAGTTCAGAATCCTAGTCGACGCAGGCTCGTAATTGGAGTTCGTACTTTTCAATCACGGCGCGACAACCGGTGTGCCGGATCCATCTTGACGGCAGGCCTTGTGGTCAAACTGATCAGGCTAGGCAACCAATGTTGACGTCATCCTGCGCCGGTGTGCCGCAAAACCCGGTGGCAGTACGGGCGCGAACGTATTATGACGGAACTCCAAAGACCGATGGGGACTGGTAATGTCGGACACGATCATCGCCCGATGCGAGGCCAAGGGCCTGCGTATGACCGGCCAGCGCCGGATCATTGCCCGAGTGCTGGAGGACAGCGACGATCATCCGGATGTGGAAGAGCTTTACGCCCGCGCCTCGGCGCTTGACTCGGGGATCTCGATCGCCACGGTCTATCGCACTGTAAAGCTGTTCGAGGAGTCCGGAATTCTGGATCGGCTGGAATTCGGCGATGGACGGGCGAGGTACGAGGATGCCGAGCGTGACCATCATGATCATCTGATCGACCTGAATTCGGGTGAGGTGATCGAGTTCGTCGATCCCGAGATCGAGGTGCTGCAGGAAAAGATCGCGGCCCGGCTGGGGTACAGGCTCAAGGGGCACAAGCTGGAACTATACGGGGTGCCGGTCAAGAAATCCTGACGGCGAAGGGCGCTGCCCCCCCTCTTGCCCTGCGGCAATTCACCCCAGGGTATTTCAAACCAGAAAGAAGCAGGTGCGCATCACGGATTGCGATGGTGTGCGTCACGTCTTTTGATGGCGCGCGCCGGGATTTTGCTTGCCGGGATAGCGATCTTGGGGTTTGGGTGGCGGTGTCACCGGGCAGGTTGGTCGCCCGGCTTTCAGGGAACGCGGATGAACAACGTCAACGGCATCTTGCTGGTCGTGGCCTCGATGGCCTTTTTTACGCTTGAGGACATGTTCATCAAGCAGTTGTCGGGCGCGGTGCCGACTGGGCAGATCATGATCGTGTTGGGTGTCTTTTGTTCGACTGCCTTTCTGGTTATGGCGGTCGTGGGGCGCAAAAGGGTGTTTCTGCGCGAGGCCTGGGCGCCTCTTCCACTTGTTCGGGCGGCCTCGGAAGCGGTGGGGGCATTATTCTTCATCACCGCCTTGTCGCTGGTCGACCTGTCGACGGTGGCGGCAGTTTTCCAGGCCCTGCCACTGACGATTACGATGGGTGCGGCATTATTCATGGGCGAGCAGGTGGGCTGGCGTCGCTGGTCGGCCATTTTTGTCGGACTCATCGGCGTGCTGATGATCATCCGCCCCGGTTTCGAGGGGTTCGAGCCCGAATCCCTGTTTGTCGTGGCCACTGTCGTCGCCATTGCCGCGCGTGATCTGATTACACGGGTGATCGATGCGAAGGTGCCCTCGGTCGTGGTAGCTTCTCAGGCTTATTTGGGGCTGATCTTTGCTGGTGTGGCGCTGATGCTGTTCTCGGGGCAGTCCGTGGCGCCGTTGGAGAGCGTGCAGATCGGGCCGTATTTCGGCGCCGTCGTCTTTGGGGTGCTGGGCTATTATGGCATCGTCAGCGCAATGCGGATCGGAGAGGCCTCGGCAGTCACGCCGTTTCGGTACACCCGGCTGGTATTCTCCATTCTGGCAGGCATGCTGGTATTCGGAGAGCAGCCTGATGCCTGGACGCTGGCCGGGGCGTCTCTGATCATCGTGTCCGGGCTTTACACTTTTTTCCGCGAACGCAAACTGGCACGCGAGATGGCATTGGCGGCGGTCTGAACTGCGGCTTGCTGTCTCAGATTCGGAACGCGCCTGAAGATGTTGGCGCAAACAACCAAATGTTAGCCCTAAACCACGGGGAATTGGCACGTTAGCGATAACGGAAACGGTTTACAATCTTCCCGGCGGTGCTATGACGCTGACAACTCTAGCCATCGTCAGGAACCGATTTCATGAGCACCATCATCGATATTCACGCGCGCGAAATTCTCGACAGCCGGGGCAACCCAACCGTCGAGGTGGACGTGATCCTGGAAGACGGCACCATGGGCCGCGCCGCCGTGCCTTCGGGCGCGTCGACCGGAGCTTATGAAGCGGTGGAAAAGCGTGATGGCGACAAGGCACGTTACCTGGGCAAGGGCGTGCTGGAGGCAGTCGCGGCCGTCAATGGCGAGATTGCCGAGGAACTGGTCGGCTTTGATGCCACCGAACAGGTGGCGATCGACAGTGCGATGATTGAGCTGGACGGGACCGAGAACAAGGGCCGTCTGGGCGCCAATGCGATTTTGGGTGTTTCGCTTGCGGTGGCGAAGGCGGCCGCCGATTTCACCACCCAGCCGCTTTACCGTTATGTGGGCGGCTCATCGGCCCGCGTTCTGCCGGTGCCGATGATGAATATCATCAATGGCGGCGAGCATGCCGACAACCCTATCGACATTCAGGAATTCATGATCATGCCGGTGAGCGCGGGCAATATCCGTGACGCGGTACGCATGGGATCGGAAGTATTCCACACGTTGAAGAAAGAGTTGTCGGCCGCCGGGCTGGCGACTGGCGTAGGCGACGAAGGAGGATTTGCCCCCAATATCGCTTCGACCCGCGAGGCGCTGGATTTCATTCTCAAGTCCATCGAAAAGGCCGGGTACAAGCCCGGCGAGGAAATCTATCTGGCGCTGGATTGTGCCGCGACCGAGTATTTCAAGGATGGAAAATACGTGCTGTCGGGTGAGGGCAAGACCCTGTCGAGCGAGGAGAACGTGGCCTATCTGGCAGCCTTGGTGCAGGACTATCCGATTATTTCGATCGAGGACGGGATGTCGGAGGATGACTGGGATGGCTGGAAGGCACTGACCGACGAATTGGGCGGCAAGGTGCAGCTGGTGGGGGACGATCTGTTCGTGACCAATCCGGCGCGTTTGGCCGAAGGGATCGCAAAGGGCTGCGCCAATTCGATGCTGGTGAAGGTGAATCAGATTGGGTCGCTGACCGAGACGCTGAAAGCGGTCGATATGGCGCATCGCGCACGTTACACCAACGTGATGAGCCACCGTTCGGGCGAGACCGAGGACGCCACCATTGCCGATCTGGCTGTGGCGACCAACTGCGGCCAAATCAAGACCGGTTCGCTGGCGCGATCGGACCGGCTGGCCAAGTACAACCAGCTGATCCGGATTGAGGAAAGCCTGGGCGAGGTGGCTGAATACGCTGGGCGGTCGATCCTGCGTTGAGACGCTTGGGCTGGCTGGAAAGTTTTGGCCAGCCGTTCATTTCAGGGTATTCTGGCCGGGTCGTTCGTTAGAGGTGGCCCGGTCATGATTCAGGCATTGATCTTCGACGTATTCGGCACTTGCGTGGACTGGCACAAGTCGGTCGCACGCGAGGTGGCCGAGCATGCGCCGAAGGTGGACGCCGCAGCGTTCGCGACGGCGTGGCGGGCGGAATATGATCCAGCGATGGCCCGGGTTCGGCAGGGCGCTCGGGGATATGTGCCGCTGGACGATCTGCATCTGGAAAACCTGTTGCGCGTGTGTGGCGCGATGGGGGTCCATTTGGTGGAGCCGTTGGCGCTGAACGCGGCGTGGGAAAGGCTCGACCCCTGGCCGGATGTGGTTGAGGGGCTTCGGCTGTTGCATCGGGACCGGATCATCGCGCCTTGTTCCAATGGCTCGATTGCGCTGATGACGCGGTTGGCACGCCATGCCGGGTTGCCGTGGGATTGTATTCTGGGGGCCGATCTGGCGCGGGACTACAAACCCAAGGCGGCGGTCTATCTGAAGAGTTGCTCCGCGCTGCGACTGCCGCCCGAACGGGTAATGATGGTGGCGGCACATAACAGCGATCTGCATGCGGCCCGGACAGCGGGACTGTTGACCGGGTTCGTGCCGCGCCCGACCGAGCATGGGGTGGGACAGGTCACCGACCTGGAGCCTGACAACGACTGGGACATCGTGGCGGCCGATTTCATCGATCTGGCCGAACAGGTGCGGGTGCATGGATAGGCGGGTTTTGTCGGTATCGCTGGCGGAGGGCGACCGGGATCTGGCCGCGATCCGGCTGCTTTGCCGAGACTATCGTACGCTGCTTGACGAACGCTGGTCGGATGTGCCGGCCTTTCTGGACCGATACTATAACGAACAGACCTTCGAGAACCTGTTGCGGCGGCTGCCTGAACTGCATGCTCGCCCAAAGGGGGCGCTGTTCGTGGCACGGTTGCAGGACCGTGTCGTGGGATGCGCGATGACGCATGCGGTCGGGGCAAGAGTCTGCGAGATAAAGCGGGTGTACGTTTCGGACGTGGCGCGCGGTCACGGTGCGGGTCTGGCCTTGCTCGAAGCGGCGATGAATCAGGCGCGCGAGGATGGCTATGTGCGGATGGTGCTGGACACGACCACGCGGCTGACCGAGGCGATTGCCCTTTATCGTAAGCTGGATTTTGTGGAAGTGGAGCCTTTCTATACCCCGGACGCGGATCTGGAGGAGCACCTGATGTTCTTTGGGCGAGAGCTTTGAGCGGGATGCGACATCAAGGCAGGGTCTATTTCCTTGGAAGTGTTCACGGATTTCTCGCGAAAACTTGAATATGTGTGAACGAGGCTACATCTTTTTCGAACAGGGTCCGCTTTGATGGAGCCAGATCTTGGAAAGGGAAAACGATGTCTTTCAGAAAAGGAACTCTTGTTCTGACAGTGATCTCCCTGGGAGTTCTGGCGGCCTGCACAGGGGAAAGCAGTTACAATACCTGTTGCACCTATTACGGGGGGCGCTGAGCGGGCAGCGCGATTTGACCAGCCCGCAGGGGTTCAGTTTCAGAAGGGGAAGGCAATGACGTTGAACAGGCAGTTTTTGGTTCTTGCGGTGATGGCAATGGCGGTTCTGTCGGCGTGCACCGAACCGGATACATACCCGGTGACCGGTGAAAAGGCGTCGGCGAATGATTGGGTGAGAGAGGACTTTGGCAGCGCTTATTACGGGCGCTGAGGGAGGACCGGTCAGAGCTTGCGGCTCATCAGCATGTAGGTTTCTCGCGGAGTGAAGCCGGTGCGGCGGTAAAGCCCCTGGGCTTTTTCATCGTGACGGTCGACTTCGAGATGCAGGGCTCTGAGGCCACCGGCGGCAAGCGCCTTGGGCAGTTCCAGCAGCACCTCGGTAGCGATGCCGCGTCCACGCACGGCGGGGCGGATATAGATCTCATCGACGAACCCGTCCATGCCGCCAAACGCGACCGACCAGCCGAAGGTGATGATGATGTAGCCCAGTGGCGCGCGCGTCGGGCCGATCAGGTAGACGCAACCGTGCGGTATGCCCTGAAGCAGCGGCATCAGGGCAGTGCGGCGGTCTTTGTCGTCGCCTTGCAGGCCCATTTCGGCGTGGAAGGCAGAGACCAGCCCCATCAGCCGGTCGACGTCATCGGGACGGGCGAGGCGGAGTGCTGCGGTCATAACCGGGCCAGTCGTTCGGTGAGCAGGTGAAAGAAGCCTTCGGCATCGAGATCGCCCATGAAAGTGGCATTGGGCGCGCGGTCGGTTACGCCCCACCAGTCGGCCACGGTCATGCCGCGGGTCAGATCGGATTGGGTTTCAATCTCGACGTTGATATAGCGGCCTGTGAACAGCTCGGGCCGGATCAGCCAGGCGGTAACGCAGGGATCGTGCAGCGGCGCGCCGGAGGAGCCGTATTTTTCCTTGTCGAACCGTTCGAAGAAATCGGTCATCTCGGCCACGGCAATGCCGACCGGGGTGGAGAGCGCGCGGAAGGCGTCGTTGCGTGGTTTGGTGACCAGTGCCTTGTGAGTGACATCGAGTGGCATGACCACGATCGGAGCGCCGGATTTAAACACGATATCAGCTGCTTCGGGATCGACGTAAATGTTGAATTCCGCCGCCGGGGTGATGTTGCCAACCTCGAAATAGGCCCCCCCCATCAGCACGATTTCCTGCACCCGATTCACGATGTCTGGGGCTTTTTCAAAGGCGGTGGCGATGTTTGTCAGCGGACCCAACGGACACAGCGTGACGGTCCCTGGCGCGTGCGCTCTTAAGGTATCGATGATGAAATCGACGGCATGACCTTCGGCCAAGGACATTTTCGGGTCGGGCAGGTCGGGGCCGTCGAGGCCGGTCTTGCCATGCACATGCTCGGCGGTGACCAGCGTGTGTTTCAGTGGCCGGTCACAGCCTGCATAGACCGGAACCCGGGGCCGTCCTGCCAGTTCACAGATGATGCGGGCGTTCTTGGCGGTCAGCGAAAGCGGCACGTTCCCGGCAACGGCGGTGAGGCCAAGCACATCGATCTCGTCTGGGCTGGCCAGCGCCAAGAGGATGGCGACGGCGTCGTCCTGGCCCGGATCGGTGTCGATGATGATCTTGCGCGGGGTCATGGAGCCTCTCTGAGGTTCGGAAAACCGGACAGTCGCAAGCAGGGCCTGCCTTGTCCAGCAGGTTTATGCCTTGCGGCGTTCCTGGGCGGGTTCGGCCCGCGGGAGTTTGCCGTTTTCGGCGTGTTCGGCATGTTTGACCTCGTCCCAGAGCGCGTCCATCTCGATGAGCGTGCTTTGTTGCGGGGTCTTGCCGCGTTCGGCCAGTCGCGCTTCGACCTTCGCGAAGCGGCGGGTGAACTTGGCGTTGGTGCGGCGCAGGGCGGCTTCGGGTTCGATGCCCAGATGACGGCCCAGATTGACCATCACGAACAGCAGATCGCCGAATTCGTCCTCGAGCGCGTCTGCATCCATGCTGTCGCGGGCCTCTTCAAGTTCGGCCGCCTCTTCGGTGATCTTGGCCAGCACGTGGCTGGCGTCGGGCCAGTCGAAACCGACGCGGGCCGCGCGTTTCTGCAGCTTGTAGGCGCGCAAAAGGGCGGGCAGGTTGGAGGCGACGCCGTCCAGCGCGCCTTTCTGTTCCATGCCTGCGCGCTCTGCGGCCTTGATCGCTTCCCAGTCGCGGGTCTGCTGTTCGGCGGACTTGTCACGAGATTCGTCGCCAAAGACATGCGGGTGGCGATCGACCATCTTGTCGGACATGGTGCGCACCACATCCTGAAAGTTGAAATGTCCGGCCTCTTCGGCCATGCGAGCATGAAACACCGACTGGAACAGCAGGTCGCCCAATTCGCCTTTCAACTCGTCCCAGGCTTCGCGCTCGATGGCGTCGGCGACCTCATAGGCTTCTTCGATGGTATAGGGGGCGATGGTGGCGAAATCCTGCTCGATATCCCACGGGCAACCAGTTTTGGGATCGCGCAGGCGGCGCATGATTTCGACCAGCCGTTCGATCCCGGCGTCCGGGTCATGGATCAGCGGATTATCAGCCATTGCGAACCCCTTCGTTCCAGTGTCAGATGCATCCATCTCGCAGCTTGGATCAGGAGTCCACCCTTTATGCCTGTCGTGAACCGTATTGCAGAGTTTGCCGCTGACATGGCCGAATGGCGCAGGTACCTGCACGCCAACCCGGAACTGGGATTGGATTGCCATGAAACGGCGGCGTTCGTGGTCGAGCGTTTGCGCGAGTTTGGAGTGGACGAAATCCATGAAGGCATTGCGCGCACCGGGGTGGTGGCAATCATCAACGGGGCCGAGCCGGGGCCGACCATTGGGCTGCGCGCCGATATGGATGCGCTGCCGATCATCGAGGAGACAGGGCTGGACTATGCCTCGAAAACCTCCGGCAAGATGCATGCCTGTGGTCATGACGGGCACACGGCTATGCTTTTGGGGGCCGCACGTTATCTGGCTGAGACGCGCAGGTTCTCAGGTCGTGCCGCACTGATCTTTCAGCCAGCCGAAGAGGCGGGAGGTGGTGCGGGTGTGATGGTGGATGAGGGCATCATGGACCGGTTCGACATTTCCGAGGTCTATGCTTTGCATAACGCGCCCGGAAACGAGGTCGGGTCATTCTATACCACACCCGGCCCGATCATGGCGGCCGTTGACACTTTTCACATCCATGTCAAGGGCAGGGGCGGGCACGGTGCGATGCCGCACGAGACCCGCGACCCGGTGATGGCGGCCTGCGGCATCGCTCAGGCGATACAGACGATCGTGAGTCGCAACAATTATGCACTGGACGATCTGGTGGTTTCGGTCACACAGATCCACACGGGCACCGTTGATAACGTGATCCCCGAGACCGCCTATATCAACGGCACCGTACGGACTTTTGACCCGAAAGTGCAGAAGATGGTGATGGAGCGAATGGCGCAGATCGTGCAGGGGCAGGCGGTCAGCTATGGGGTCGAGGCCGAGCTGGACTATGAAGTGGGTTACCCCGCGACCATCAACGATGAGGACAAGACATTGTTTGCCGCTGAAATCGCGCGCGAGATTGCCGGTTACGGGCGCGTAGTATCGCATGGCGAGCGTGAGATGGGGGCCGAGGATTTCTCCTATATGCTTCAGGCTCGGCCTGGGGCGTATCTGTTCCTGGGGCAGGGTGACAGCGCAGGCCTGCATCATCCGAAATACAACTTCAACGACGAGATCGCGCCGGTGGGTGCGTCTTTCTTTGCGAGGATCGTGGAGAGGGCGCTGCCGGTGGCTTGACGTTTTCGTGCGTCGCCATCCCGCCGGGAACCAAGGCAAGGACCAGCAATCAATGGCACTGGAAGATTCAAAAACTCAGGTGGATGAAGCGTTCACCAATCCGGAACTCAAGGGGTTGTCCTTTGAAAACACGTTTGGCGGGGCGACATCGTTCCTGCGGCGGCTTTACACCAAGAACCTGAAAGGGGTCGATATTGCCGTCACAGGCATCCCGTTCGACCAGGCGGTGACCAACCGGCCCGGTACACGGCTGGGGCCGCGCGCCATTCGCGAGGCGAGTTCGCTGCAATCGCCCGATGAACCCTATGGCTGGCCGTTCAATGCGCTGAGCGAGCTGGCCATCGTGGACTATGGCGACATGGCTTATGACTATGCCAATATCCCGGCCTTTCCCGACACTCTGACCGATCATATACGAACCATTCTGGCGGCGGATGTGGCCTCGGTCGCGCTTGGGGGGGATCACTATATCAGCTTTCCGATCCTAAATGCATACGCGGAAAAATTTGGCCCGATGTCATTGCTGCAATTCGATGCGCATACCGACACCTGGGCCGACGATGACATGAACCGGGTGGACCATGGCACCATGTTCTACAAGGCGGTGAAATCCGGGATCGTGGACCCCACGCGCTCGGTTCAGGTGGGGATACGCACCACCAACGAGGACACGCTGGGCGTCAATATCATCGATGCCCGCGAGGTCTATGAGGCCGGACCTGCGGCTGTGGCACAGAAGATCAAGGGTATTCTGGGCGACAATCCGGTTTATCTGAGCTTCGATATCGACGGGCTGGACCCGGCCTATGCCCCCGGCACCGGTACGCCGGTCTGGGGCGGGTTGAGTTCGATACAGGCGCAGATCATCCTGCGCGACATTGCCGGGATCAACATCAAGGGCGGGGATGTGGTCGAGGTCTCGCCGCCATATGACACCTCGGGCGCGACGGCGATTGCGGGTGCGCATATCGCGACGCAAATCATCTGCCTGCTGGGGTGGAACAAGTTGAGATGAGCACGTTCAACCAACCGATCAGCGGTAACGATCTGGCGCGGTTTTCCGGGCCAAATACCTTCATGCGATTGCCGCAGGTGGCATCGCCTGAGGGATTGGATGTGGCAGTGCTGGGGGTGCCGATGGATATCGGTACCTCGTGGCGGTCGGGCACTCGGTTCGGACCGAAACAGATCCGGGCCGAAAGCGCGATGATCAGGCCCTATAATATGGCGACCGGGGCTGCGCCCTTTGGCAGTCTGCAGATCGCCGATATCGGGGATCTTGCGATCAACACGTTTTCGCTGGCCGAGAGCCTGAAGATCATCAAGGCAAGCTATGACGGCATCCTTGCCAGCGGCGTGATACCGGTGGCGATGGGGGGTGATCATTCGATCACATTGCCGATCCTGCGCGCGATTGCCGCCAGGCACGGGCCAGTGGCGCTGGTGCATGTGGATGCCCATGCGGATGTGAATGACGAGATGTTCGGCGAGCGCGAGACCCACGGCACTGTGTTCCGCCGCGCATATGAGGAAGGTCTGATCGTGCCCGAGTTGACCTATCAGATAGGCATTCGCGGTTCGGGATATGCAGCCAGCGATTTCACCGAGGTGCAGGGGTGGGGCTTCAACCATTTCCCGGCGTGGGAATTGTGGCACCAGAGCCTTGCGCCCCTTGGCTCGCGGATCCGCGATGAGATCGGTGATCGACCGGTCTATGTCACCTATGACATCGACAGCCTCGATCCGGCCTATGCGCCCGGCACCGGCACACCCGAGATCGGCGGGCTGACGACGCCGCAGGCGCTGGAGCTGATCCATGCGCTGAAGGGGCTGAACATCGTCGGCTGCGACCTGGTTGAGGTGTCGCCGCCCTATGATCCGTCGGGGAATACCGCGTTGACCGGGGCCAACTTGCTGTATGAGCTGATCTGCATCCTGCCCGGTGTGGCCTCGCGCTAGTCATGAGACTGAGGATGGTGGTATTCTGGCTGGTGGCGGCTGTGATGGTTGCAGGATTCGGATATATCCGTCTTGCCCCGTCCGACCCGGCACAGTGGCACGTGGAGCCGGTAGGGGATGTGGACCGGACGTTCAAGGCGGGGGTGTTGCGGGTCGTCGAAACCGGGCCGGATGGACTGTCGCGTCTGGATGCCATTGCGCGGGCGACGCCGCGCACAGGCGTATTGATCGGGTCCGTGGAGGAGGGGATGGTAACTTACATCACTCGCACCCGAGTGTTCGGATTTCCGGATTACACAACCGTGCAGCAGGATGGCGACACTTTGCGCATTCATGCGCGGCTGCGGTTCGGGGGCTCAGATCTTGGGGTAAACCAGAAGCGGGTTGAAGAATGGCTTGGGCGGTTGCAACCCTGACGACAAACACCCCTCCTGCACTTCGCGCCACATTGGTACGTTCAGCGACATCTGGCATTGCGCCATGAACATGCGGCCATCCACCTGCAGGCAAATCATCTCGCCCAGTTCGACCCGGCTGCCCTTGCTGTCGGTGCAATAGCAATCCTGCACCTTGCCGCCGGGTCCGACGACATCGGCCCATGCGGGCGTGGCCAGCAGGCCAATCAGGATCAGCAAACGTTTCATGTCCCGAGTTTAGCACGGCTTGGGCTCTTGACCAGAGGCCTGGGATGATAGACACCGCCGCAATGGTCCCAGAAGAACGCCTTGAACAGATTACGCAGCGATTCCAGTATCTCGAAGCCGCCATGTCGGATGGCGCCTCGGGCGGGAATATCGCTGTTCTCGCCAAGGAGTATTCCGATCTGAAACCGGTGGTAGAGCAGATCATGGCGTGGCGGCAGCTGGTGAATGACTTGGCCGAGGCCGAGTCGATATTGGCGGACCCGGACATGAAGGATCTGGCCGAGGAGGAAATTTCAGTTCTTCAAGCACGTATTCCCGAGGCCGAACATGCGTTGCAATTGGCGCTTTTGCCCAAGGACGAGGCCGATGTTCGGCCCGCGATACTAGAGATCAGGCCAGGAACCGGAGGGGATGAGGCGGCGCTGTTTGCCGGTGATCTGTTGCGAATGTACCAGCGATATGCCGAGGCACGGGGTTGGAGGCTCGAGATTATCGAAGAGCACGTGACCGAACTGGGCGGCATCAAGGAAGTGGTGGCCCATATCAAGGGCGACAACGTCTTTGCGCGGCTCAAGTACGAATCCGGCGTGCATCGGGTGCAGCGGGTGCCCGAGACGGAAAGCGGTGGGCGTATCCATACTTCGGCGGCTACGGTGGCGGTGTTGCCCGAGGCCGAGGATGTGGACATCCAGATCGACGCGAACGACATCCGCATCGACACCATGCGCAGTTCTGGTGCGGGCGGTCAGCATGTGAACACTACCGATTCGGCGGTACGGATCACGCACTTGCCGACCGGCATCGTGGTGACAAGTTCTGAGAAATCGCAACACCGCAACCGCGAGATCGCGATGCAGGTGCTCAAGACGCGACTGTACGATCTGGAGCGTCAGCGCATAGACAGCGAACGCTCAGCCAACCGCGCCAGCCAGGTGGGGTCAGGCGACCGGTCGGAGCGCATCCGGACCTACAACTTTCCGCAGGGTCGGATGACCGATCACCGGATCAACCTGACGCTCTACAAACTGGATCAGGTGATGCAGGGCGATCTGGATGAGGTGATCGACGCGTTGACCGCCGACGATCAGGCGCGGCTTTTGGCGGAGATGGCGCAGTGACCGGCTTACAGACAGCGGCGCAGGCCATGGTGGCTGCTACCGCGCGGTTGCGGGCGGCGGGCGTGGCCGATCCGGCGCGCGACGCGCGGCTTTTGCTGGCCCATGCGGCGCGGATTGAAGCGAGCCGGGTAACGCTGATTGCCCCTGACGAACTGTCGCCGGAAATATCGGACCGCTACGAGCAGTTGATCTCGCTGCGGGCCATCCGGGTACCGGTGTCGCATCTGCTGGGCGAGCGGGATTTCTACGGCCGTCGGTTCAAGGTCAGCCGTGATGTGCTGGACCCGCGTCCGGAAACCGAGACATTGGTCGAGGTGGCTCTCAGCGAGCCGTTCGACCGGGTATTGGATCTGGGGGTCGGGTCGGGCTGCATTTTGGTGACGCTGTTGGCCGAACGGCCAAGCGCCATGGGCGTGGGCGTCGATGTGAGCGAAGCCGCTTGCCTGCAGGCCGGTGCCAACGCAGTGATGCACCGTGTGCAGGATCGGGCGGGCATTATTCAATCCGATTGGTTCGGGCGCGTCGGCGGGACGTTCGACTTGATCGTGTCTAATCCGCCTTATATCGCCCTGGATGAGATGGAAGGCCTGTCGGCAGAAGTGCGCGAGCATGAACCACGCCTTGCCCTGACCGACGAAGGCGACGGGTTGGGCGCCTATCGGCGGATCGCTGCGGGCGCGCCGGATTACCTGTTGCCCGGTGGACGGATTTTAGTAGAGATCGGCCCGACACAAGCGCGGCAGGTGAGCACCCTGTTCGATGCAGCCGGGCTGGCGGATATCCGCGCCATTCCGGATCTCGATGGCCGAGATCGTGTGATTTCGGCCCGTTCGCCGATCTAGATGTGGCAAAAAGGGCCGAAAAACGCTTGTTGGGATAAAAAAGCCGCGAAATTCGCCGATCCCCTCTTGTCTGTGCCGTCAGGACGTGTTTACTCAGGGATGTCGATGAGGTTGACGCTTTCTCAGCTCGCCTCCGACAATAAGCCCAAAAAAGTCGACTTCTCGTCACATCAAAAGGCCTCGGAAAGGCATAAGTTACGGGTTGATCGGCAGCGAAGTACAAGGCTGACGTTAGATAAAATGAGATCTTCCAAATCCCGCTCGCGGGCGAAGAATAACCGCAACCGTCCTACTGGCGGTAATGTTGTCAATCGGGTGTTCGACAGTTCCGGACCCGAAGGAAAAGTGCGTGGTACGCCGCAGCAGATCATCGACAAGTACAACCAGTTGGCCCGTGATGCGCAACTGGGTAATGACCGGGTTGCGGCCGAGAATTTCCAGCAGCACGCCGAGCACTATCTGCGTATGTTGGGCGAAGCCCAGCGCGAGATCGATGCGCGTCGCGAGGAGCAGGAGCGGCAGAACCGCGAGCGGCAGGCCGAGCGCGACCGCGAACGCGCCGAGCGTCAGGAGCGCGAGGCCGCGACACAACAAGCGGATCCGGCACAGACACCGCAGCCAGATGTTCTGGACTTGAGCGAGACCGGCGCGGGTGAGGACCATGGTCTGGTCGAAACGCCGGAGAGCAAGCCGAGGGCGAAAAGAGCCGAGAAAGCGGAAGCGGGGGAAGAACCCAAGCCCAAAAAGGCGCCGCGTCGCCCACGCGCAAAGAAACAGCCTGAAGAGGTCGCAACGTCCGAGTCGGGTCAGCCTTCGCCAAACGATGGTGGGCCGGCTGAAGCCGCAGAATAATTCGATCTGTCAGGATTGGAAGAGCGCCGTTCCGGTTGCGGGGCGGCGCCTTTCTTTTACCGTGATGTCAGCGGGCAATTGACTGATGCGTTCGACATTCCTAATCTCGCGCAGCTCAAGTCGGCAGGCAGTGAGCTTAATCGGTGTGTGCCATAACGCCCTGGAACTTCCATTTTTCGGGATCAAGTTATGGAAACAGATATCAGAACCCCCACCCGTCGTAACCGCCGTCGGTCTACCCCTGCGCCTGAAATCAAGGCACCCGGCGCCTTTCAGCTATCGCCTGCCTCCCTGGCCGGGACGCGATTCGGTTTTCTGAGCGATGCTGAGATCGAGGTGATGCGCGCCCGCAGCCTCGACCTGCTTGCGGACTATGGCGTGGTCGTCATCCACCCCAAAGCGCGCGAGGCACTGTTGGCCGCAGGTGCGACGCAAGGCCGGGATGCCGACCGGTTGCGCTTTCCCCGCGAACTGGTCGAGGAGGCGTTGACCGCCGCGCCTCGCGCGTTCACGCTGGCCGGAAAGACCCGCGAACTGGACCTGCCCATTCCGCGTGCCGATGGCGGGTTCATTATGCGCACTGGCACCGGCGCGCACGGTTATGTCGATCCCCGAGATGCGCGCTATCGCAATCTGGACCTCAAGGCAGTGCGTGAGATGGCTGCTGTGGCAAGCGGCCTTGATCAGGTCGGCTTCATCGCCCATCCTTTTGTGCATGGCGTGCCCGAGGTGACTTCGGACGTACATTCCTTTGCCGAGATGGTGTCGCACACCAACAAACATTGCTGGATGCAACCCTATGGCAAGGAGAACATCGAGTTCCTGCTGAAGGTGGCGGCAATTGCTGCAGGGGGTGAGGACACGCTGCGCAGGTATCCGATCACCTCGGTGATCACCTGTTCCTTTTCGCCACTGGAATTCAAGTACATGGATACCGAAGTGATCCTGCAGGCTGGTGCTTTGGGCTTGCCGCTGCATGCCTGTTCCCTGCCTTCGGCGGGGGGAACGGCACCCCTGACCTCGGCGGGGCTGGTGCTGATGGCGGCTGCCGAGATCCTGTCGATGCTGACGGTGGCGCATGTTTTGGTTCCAGGAACGCCGGTCATCGCGGTGCCGCTGATGTTCACATTGGATATGCGGACCGGCTCGGCGCTGCAATCCTGCCCTGAGTCGATTCAGGCCGCTTCGATGGCGGTTCAGTTGATGCGGTATGGGTTCGACCTGCCGACACATACCTATGGATCGGGGTCGGACACGCCGGATGCGGATCATCAATCGATGGCGGAACGAGCGCTGCTCACGCAAACGGTCGCAACCTCTGGGGCCGATATTCTGGGCGGCGTCGGACAACTGGAGTGTGCTACCGTGTTCAGCCCGGTTCAGGCCGTTCTGGATGACGAGATTGGGGCGATGGTGCGACGGTTCATGCAGCCGGTCGAGATTAACGCGGAAAGCCTGAACTGGGACGAGATGCTGAAGGTGCGCGCAGGTGGCCATTTCCTGGATAGTACCCACACACTGGCGCTGTGCCGGGATCAGCATCAACCGGATGTCTTCTTGCGGCAGGGGCGCGACGATTACGAGAAATCGGGCCGCCGCACCGCGTTCGAGGTGGCCCGCGACAAGGCGCTGGCCGCGATCGGTTCAACCTCAGAAGGCGGCGTGTTGAGCGAGGAGCAGCGACGCGAAATCGCCGAAGTGGTCGAAGCGGCGGACCGGTTCATCGTGGATGCGGTGCATCACGGCGGCGGAACGCAGGTGATCTGAGGCTATTTCGCGATTTCCCGTGCCAGTGCGCAGAACGCCTCAATCGAGACCTGTTCTGCGCGTTCGGTAGGTTGGATGCCCGCCGCCAATAAACGATCTTCGATATCAGGGGCGGCGCCCTTGAGCGAGGCGCGCAGCATCTTGCGGCGCTGGTTAAAGGCTGCGGCGACGACGCGCGACAGTGTGGCGGCATCGGCGGGAAAGCGCGGTTCGGGCAGGGCGGTCAGATGCACCACCGCGCTTGAGACCTTGGGCGGTGGCGTGAAGGCACCGGGGGGTAGGGACATTGCGATGCGCGCCTCGGATCGCCATTGGGCAAGGATGGCCAAGCGGCCATAGGCCTTGCCTCCGGGCTGGGCGACAATGCGCTCGGCCACTTCGCGTTGGAACATCAGGGTCAGGCTCTGCCAGAAGGGCGGCCATTCCGGAGGGGTCAACCAACGCACCAGTAGTTCGGTGCCGATATTGTAGGGCAGGTTGGCAGTGATGCGGATTGGCGGGGTCAGGTGTTGCAGCGGATCGATTTCGAGCGCGTCGCCATTGATGATGTCGAGGCGATCCGGATAAATAGTGGCGATCTCGTTGAGTGCGGCAATGCAGCGGGTGTCTTTTTCGACCGCAACCACCTTGCGCGCGCCCTCAGAAAGCAGCCCGCGGGTCAGGCCACCCGGGCCGGGCCCGATTTCCAGCACGTCGCAGTCGGTCAGGTTTCCAGCCTGACGCGCGATCTTGGCGGTGAGGTTCAGATCAAGCAGAAAGTTTTGGCCCAGCGATTTGCGGGCCGACAGTTGGTGCTTGGCGATAACTTCGCGCAGCGGGGGGAGGGGGTCGATTGCACTCATGATCCGGTTACCGTGGCGCGGAATGGAGGGGATGCGCCAGAGAATTCTTGCCTGCGGCGGGGATATTTCCAGCCACGTGAAGGATCAAGGTTTTTGTGCCATGCGTTGGGCAAGTTTCAGGGCTTCGATCAAGCTGGAGGGGGTGGCAATGCCCTGTCCTGCGATATCGAAGGCGGTACCATGATCGGGAGAGGTGCGGATGAAAGGCAGGCCAAGCGTGACGTTCACACCGCGGTCGAAATCGAGCGTCTTGATCGGGATCAGGGCCTGATCGTGGTACATGGCGATGGCCGCGTCATAGCGCGCCCGCGCGGCGGCGTGGAACATCGTGTCGGCCGGGTGCGGCCCTGTCAGGGTCATATCTTCCGATTGCATTTCGGCAATCAGTGGCGCGATCCAGTCCAGCTCCTCGCGCCCCATGGCACCGCTTTCACCAGCATGGGGGTTGAGACCCGCCACTGCAATACGGGGATGCGCGATTCCGAACTGGGTTCGCAACCCCTGGGCCGTGATAGCGATGGTGTCACGCAGCAGATCGGCGGTCAGGCGAGTAGGAACATCTGCCAGAGCGATGTGGATCGTCGCCGGAACAACACGGAGCTGGTCGCTGGCCAGCATCATCACCACGCGGTCGCGGGCCGCGAGGGCGGCGAGAAATTCGGTATGACCGGGATAGGCAAACCCGGCCCCGTCGATCAGTGCCTTCTTGTGAATTGGCGCCGTGCAGAGAGCAGATGCCGCACCGGATAAAACCAGAGAGACCGCCCTTTCGATGGCGGAAATCACGCCGGAGGCGTTGGCCGGTTCCGGCTGGCCGGGGCGTGCCGGGGCCGCAAAAGGCAGGGTCAGCACCGGCAGCGCCGTGGCGCAGGCGCTTGCGGTCTCGGCGGGATCGGAGATTTCGGCGACCGGTGTGCCGGTGGGTAGGTGCGACGGATCGCCGATCCAGAAGAACGGGCAGGTATCGCGTAACCGGTCCCAGGCCTTGGCGGCAATCTCGGGGCCTATGCCCGAAGGTTCGCCGCAGCTCAGGGCAATCGGCGCGCTCATTGTTCGATGATATGGGCGTCGGCGCGCAACTGCTCCAGCAGGCTGTCGGCAAAGGCTTGCAGACGTTGTTGCGCCAGCGCGTTTGCCACATCCTGACGCGAGACGTCCGCGCCAAAATCCTGCACACGGTTGCACAGCATTAGGAAGATCAGCGTCTGCCCGTTGTTGCGGGTCAGCGCAGTAGAGCTTTCGCCGGGATCGAGACGAGCCAGTTCCAGCGCGATGTCGCGCGGGATTTCGGAGGGACTCGCCGAAACGCGGTCAAGCACCTCGGACGGTTGACCCAGCGCCTTAGCGTAGAGGTCATCGCAGGTATCTATGCTCTCGCGAAGCTCGGCCGCAGTCTGGAGGGTTTCGGGGCTGCGTCCGCCCGCCAGATAGTAGGCGGCATAGTCGATCTTGGCGTAGTTCGGCGTTCCGCTGGCGGCCTCGCGGATGCCGCGCATCTGGAACAGGGCGATGGCGTTGGGTAGCGTAACCGGCTCTGTGATGTCGCCGGGATTGAGCGCCAGAATCACGGGCTGTAACGCCGGCGGAAGGTTGTTGAGAGGCAGCCAGTCGAGCCGCCCGCCATTGTTGCGCGTGTCGGATGCGGAATATTGCGTGGCGGCAGTGGAAAAGGCGTCGTAGTTGTCAAGCTGCGAAATCTGCAGCGCCAGATCCTCGGCTTGGGCGAGGGTCTGCTGATTGACCGGGATGATGATTTCCGACAGCAGGACCTGCAGGCCACCGGTGCTGGAATTTCCCATTGCGCGGTCGATCTCGTCGTCGGAGGGGCGTGCACGGGAGATGTAGCGTGCGCTGATATAGTCGCGCCATTCCAGCTGATTCTTGATAAAATCACGGACGGTTTCAGGAGCGATGCCCTGATCGCCCAGAAGTTTCAAAAATTCCTCGGAGGACAACTGCCCGCGCGAAGCGAACTCGTCGATCCCAACCTGAACATCTTCGGGTGCAATCTCGATCCCGGCGTCCTTGATAGCCTGGCGCCGAAGCCTGTCGTCTATCAGGGTTTTGCGAACCTCCTCCTCGGACGATCCAGGAATACCCAAAAGCTCCATGAACCGCATCCTCTGGTCCAACTCGTACCAGGTCACCACGTCCTGATTGACCTTGATGGCGGGGGCGAACAGGCTTTGCGCGGAGGTGTCTCCAGGTAGCAGCACGGCGGCTGAGACCAGCGCCGGGATCATTGATTTCAGCCAGCGCATCAGTGGTCGTGTCGGAATACTCGTATTCAAGTGCATGTTCGCCTGTATGTCTTGTTCCCGCCTTCAACCGCGTAACCAGTCAGGGCAACGGTAAACCCGAAATCGGTCGTGGGCTCAATACTCGATGTTTCGGTAAAGCGCCGCCTGACGGAGAAGTTAACGGTTACGCATTCGTTCTGATAGGCCAATCCGAACCCGGCGTTGATTGCGCGCGAGTCGTTGATGTCATACCGGATTTCGGCACGGGTGGTCCAGTTCTGGGACAGAATGTAGCGACCATTGAGCCAGACCTCGGAAATTGCCTGATCTCGGTCTTCCTGCGGGTCGCGCCCCAGCCAGACATATGTTCCGGTCAATCCCCCGCGATCCGCCCGCCAGTCGCCCCGCAGTTCCACTTTGTCAAAGTTGAACTGGCCGTTCAGCAGACCACGGGCGGTCAGGGACCAGCCGTTGTCGGATCTGATCTGACCGGCCATGAGTAAATCGGACGTGACGCCATCCAGACCGGAGGTTTTGGAAAAACGAGGATCGGCGGGGTCGCGGAACACGCCGCCGAGTGTTGCGTAGGTCTGCCATCCGCGCGGGTCATACATTGCCCAGTTCAAGCCGAGAACGGCGGTGGTTCCGTCCTCGCGCTGGTCATCTGCGGGAAAACGCGACAGCGACAGCAGGTTGCCCTGGTCGAATTCGACGAACTGGCTTTCGTCGTTTGGCACGTCACTGTCCGTGACGTTGGTCCATCCGATTTGGGCGATTGGTTCGAGGGTCTGAGTTACGCCGGAGGCGGTAACCAGAGACATCGGATAACGCAGGGTCAGAGCCGTGCGTGGGGTGATACGGGTCACCTCGCTGGGGAAGGTGCTGTCGTCCCAAATGCGGAACTTGTCTGCTGCTGCGCCGATTTGCCAGTCGGCGCGCAAGCCATTGCGGAATATCCATGACCGGAACCATTCAGCGTCAAACGTCGCGCTGGCCACATCGCGCCCTACGACATCCTCGGTGCTGGTGCGCTGGTGCCCGTGGCCATCAAATGCCAGACGCACCTCACCGCCGATCGCGGCTGGAAAGAAACGCTGTTCGAAATTCACGTCAAAAATGCGCGAAGGGATGTCGTCCTGATTCTCGCTTTCGCGCAGCGTCTTGTAGTGGATGAAGCTCGTGCGAAAGGCTTTGTCGCGTTTGATCTTTTCCAGTGCGATTTCACTGCGCAGGCGGTCAAGATCGGGAAGGCCGTAATCGACAAGATAGGCGTCATCGGATACCGCCTTGAGATCGAAGGTCAGGCGATAGTCGTTCCAGACTGAAAAGGCGCCGCCTGCGAAGAGGTAACCGCGAGCCTCGCCGGGGTACAGATCGTCGTCTGTTTGTGCGCCTTCAATCACGATCCGACCGTTCTTGAAGGCCTGGCGATAACGGTATCCAAGCGTGCGCGTACGTGGCGACAGATATGGCGTCAGCGTCAGGTCCTTATGATCGCCAAGTTTGAAGAAATAAGGAACCTTGATGCCGGTTTCGAGTTGCGATGTCGTGCGGATAGACGGCACCAGAAACCCGGTCGCGCGCTCCAGCGTAGGGTCGGGCAGGCGCAAGGCAGGAAAGTAAAAAACCGGCACGTCGAGAATGCGCAGTTGGGCGTTTTCGAAATATAGCTGCCGTTCAAGCTGGTCATGCGTGATCTTTTGTGCGCGGATCTGCCACAGGGGCGGTTTGCCGTCGTCGCAGACCTGACACGAGGTGGCCGAGGTTTTGTAGAGCTGGGTATACCGCCCGCCAACGCGGGTCATTTGCTGTGCGGCAAGCTGAATCTGTTGTTCGAAAACCAAACGGGCGCCTTGCAGCAGACCGTTCTGCATGCCCTCATCCAGTTCGGCCGCATCCGCCAGAATCGTGATCGAGCCGCCTTGATCAATGCGTATGGGGCCTTCGATCGAAAGCTGGCCGGTGGTGCGGTCGAAGGTGATCTTACGGGCGCGCAGGCGCACCTCGCCTTGATAGGCCTCGACATTGCCTTCGGCGACAAGCTGGCGGTCAGCGGTGATAAAGACCCGATCGGCCACCAGCAAAGCGGGTTGCACCTTGGGTTGTTCGCTCGTCTGGTCGGAAACCGGCCCGCTGCTGGTCTGCGCCTGCGCGTAGTGATACGGACAGATCAGGGACATGCCGGCAACGAATGCCGGAAAGAAGTACCGCATCAGCCGTCCTCCGCGTGCAGGAGCAGGCCGATGGACAGCAGGATCGAGGCAACCGGCGGAGCCCATGCAGCGAGCAGAACCGGAAGCTGGCCGTTCTGTCCCAGTATCTGGGCAAAGTTGCGCATGAAATAGAGTGCAAAACCCAACAAAACTGCTGTCAGAACCGAAATGCCGGTACCGCCAAAGCGGACATGGCGCATTGTGAAGACCGCACCAACCAGAACCATAGAAATCAGGAATAGCGGACGTGCCAACTGGGCATGCAGCCACACTTCGTATTGCTTTGTCGAGAAACCGGCCTGACGCAGATCGCGGATCAGTTGAGGCAGATCGTACACTGAGATCGTGTCCTGTTGGCCGAGCGTGTCGAGAATGCGGTCTTGCGTCAGCGTGGTTGGGATTTCCAGGCGTTCGTGAACCGCGGCGTTGACCTCGGGGTTGAGTCCCGAAATGAGCGGCCAGGCCTTGGCGTTTTCCAGAACCCATGCCCGGTCGGACAAACGGGCACTATCGGCCACGATCTGGCGAATGGGTATGCCCGCGTTGGAATAGGTCAGAATGGTGACGTCGAGCAGGGTGAATCCGCCCAGCGTCTCGGTTCCCGTAGCGTGAATCACCGATTGCCCTGTTTCTGAACCTTGGCGTAGCCACAGACCTTCGCGGCTGATCGACAGGGCAGAGGCGCCGTCGCTTCGGTACCCTTCGGCGAGGCGCTGATACTTTTCGGCGGTTGCGGCGACGATCGGATTCAGCATGCCCACACTCAGCAGACCGATGACAACGGCGACAAATACCGGTGCGGCCAGGGCTCGAATTCCGGACCTGCCAATGGCACGGGTGACCACCAGTTCCGAGCTGCGTGCCAGTCCGATGAACAGAACGATGGTCGACAGGATCATCAAAAGTGGCAGCATCTCGTTGATGGCGGCTGGTGTGTTCAGAAGGGTGAGCTGTAAAAGCTGTCCGAAGCTCAGCCCGTAATCCTCGAACCGGCGCACCTGCTCGATCATGTCGATCAGCATGATCAGCGTCAGAAACACCATTCCGATAAACAGAAAGCTTTGCACAAAACGGCGTGCGAAATAGCGGTCGAGGATCACTGTGTCTGCTCCGCCGTTCGATTCGACGGAATCGGGGGAAGGAAGCCAGAACAACACATCAAGCGCGACAGCATATGTCTGCTGTATCGAGTCACTGTGATCCCCCGGAACCTGCCAGTCGTTTTCCGGGGACCATAGTCGAATTGAAAGGCGGGGAAAACTGCTATCTGGTCATCCTGCCCGCAGCGCGTTACCTCTGGGCGGAAAGATGTTGAGGAGAGCCAAATGAGCAGTCTGACCCCGATCCGTTTTCAGCCCACTGACCTGGACGCGATGGCCGAAGCAGGCGGGCGGGTGGCGATTATTGTGCCGCCCGAGGGCAAGATGAGCCCTGCAGTGCGGCGTGCTAACCGACTGACCAAGGGCGCGGTGGCGCGGCTGATCGAAAGCGAACGGTTCGAAAAGGCTAAAGCGGGGCAGGTTTTTTCGATGGCTTGGCCCAGTGGCATGAAGGCAGAGGCACTGGACGTGCTGGTGTTGTCGCGCCGACCGGATGCGGATCAGGCGCGTAAGGCTGGGGCCGATCTTGCCAAGGCGGCGAGTGGAAAATCCCTGCTGGTGATGGGGGGCAATCAGGTGCGTATCGAGGATCTGGCAATGGGTCTTGCGCTGCGCAGCTACAGTTTTGACGCGCACAAATCGGACGATCCGGAAAACCCCAGCGAGCAGGGCGAGATCACCATCTGCCATGGCAAACCGGAGGAGGCCGAGGCCGCTTTCGCACCGCTGCGGTCGGTGGCCGAAGGGGTTCTGATGACCCGCGATCTGACCAACGAGCCTGCGAATGTGCTTACAACCACCGAATTCGCCAATCGTCTGAAAGAGATGGAGGCGCTGGGTCTGGAGGTCGAGGTTCTGGACGAGGAACAACTGGCCGAGTTGGGAATGCGCACGCTGTTGAGCGTGGGGCAAGGCTCGGACAGCCCGTCGAAGGTCGTGGTTATGCAATGGAAAGGCGGCGACAATAACGACGCGCCGCTGGCGCTGGTCGGAAAGGGCGTGGTGTTCGACACCGGTGGCATCTCGCTGAAACCTGCCGCGGGCATGGAAGAGATGACCATGGACATGGGGGGCGCGGGCGTTGTGGCGGGCACTATGCGCGCGCTGGCGCTGCGCAAAGCCAAGGCGAACGTCGTGGGACTTGTCGGTCTGGTCGAGAACATGCCCTCGGGCCGTGCAACGCGCCCCGGTGACGTGATCAGATCGATGAAGGGCGACACGGTCGAGATCATCAATACCGATGCCGAGGGTCGCCTGGTTCTGTGTGACGTGATGTGGTACGCGCAGGAGCGCTTCAACCCGGTGGGGATGATTGATCTTGCGACCCTGACAGGGGCGATCATCATCGGATTGGGGCACGAGAATGCGGGCGTGTTTTCCAACAATGACATGCTGTGCAACGCGTTCCTCCGTGCAGCAGAGGCCGAGGATGAGGGCGCGTGGCGGATGCCTTTGGGCAAGGCCTATGACGAGATGCTCAAGTCTCAGATCGCCGACATGAAGAACGTGGGCGGGCGCCCGGCGGGGTCGATCACGGCGGCGCAGTTCCTTCAGCGCTTCGTCAAGGATGAAATGCCTTGGATTCACCTCGATATTGCCGGGGTGGCGTCCGTGTCCAAGGAAACGTCTTATGCCCCCAAGGGCGCAACAGGGTGGGGCGTTCGGGCGCTCAGCCGGTTGATACAGGACCATTTCGAGCAATAATCATGGGGGCCGCCTATTTCTATCACCTGACCAGACGCCCCTTGGAGGAGACCTTGCCGGTGCTCCTCAACAAAGCGCGGCAGGCCGGGTGGCGGATCTCGGTGCGTGGTACCGACAAGGGGCGGCTTGACTGGCTGGACGAGAAACTGTGGCTGGGACCGGAAGAGTCGTTCCTGCCGCATGGTGTGTCCGGCGGGCCGCATGACGCAATGCAACCCGTTTTGCTTACGACCGAGCCAGAAGCTGCAAACAACCCGGACTGTGTGATGGCGATTGACGGAGCGAAGGTAGAGCCAGCCGAGGTTGCGGCGCTTGAACGGGTCTGTATCCTGTTCGATGGCACCGACCCGGAGGCGATTGAATGGGCGCGGAGACAGTGGAAGGCGCTGACCGGCGCGGGATGCGCCGCGCAGTACTGGTCGGAAGAATCGGGCCAGTGGGAGAAAAAGGCGGAAGCCTGAAAGTGGATTTCCTGTTAGGCTGGTAGCTCTGAACGCAAAAGGATGTCCTAATGCCACAGGACGAGGAATTGACGTTTGCAGCCGCCGTTGCGGCCCACAATGCAAAGCACGTCTTTCGGCCGCACGACCATCTGCATGAATACTATCAGGCATCGTTGCTGAGCGCGGTGATGCAGGGGGTCTATGACGGCGAATTAACTGTAGGCGAATTGTTGCGTCATGGCGATTTCGGACTTGGTACCTTCAACGCGCTGGATGGTGAGATGATCGTGCATGCGGGCGTTGCCTATCGCCTGACCGACGATGGCAGGGCGGCCATCGCACCTGATGATGCGGTGACGCCTTATGCGGCGGTCCTGCCATTCGAGCCGGATGTTGAATTGGTTGTCTCGCAACCGGTCGAAAAGGCTGCGTTCGAAGCTGGACTGGACAAAATCGCGCAGTCGCGCAACCTGTTTTACGCGGTCCGGTTCACGGGCCGGATCGGTCGAGTCGGGTATCGCAATGTCTCGCGCCAGGAGCCGCCCTATCCACCGTTGCTGGAGGTGGTCAAAAATCAGGCCGAGTTCGACTTGCGGGATGTAACGGGTACGATCCTGGGTTTTCGCTGTCCGGATTATGCTGTCGGGATCGGTGTGCCGGGTTATCATCTGCACTTTATTTCCGAGGATTTGAAGACTGGCGGTCACGTGCTGGACTATTCGCTGGTATCGGGACGGTTAGAGATCGACCATACCGCCTCGCTGCATCTGGAACTGCCTGAAACCGGATCGTTTCTGGAAACCGATCTGACACCCGGAGCGGAGGTGTCCGCGATAAGGAAGGCCGAAGGCGGTTGATCCGGCGTCGTGGTCGTTTTGAGAAACCGCGTCCCGTGGTTTGAAAAGAGGCCGTGACGGCGCATGCTTTTGAAAGCAAGCCGTTCGGGGAGCGTTGCTTTTTTTTGTGAGGCGGATTTGGAACGCAGGCTGATTGTGCATTTTATCGATCTGGAGCGGCAAAAGCTGAAGAACATCGAAGGCGAGGTTCACGCCTTTGGGATCGATCCTGATCCGGCGCGGCTGACGGCCGAAACCTTTGAGGTTCTGACCGGAGAGCGGCTGGAAATCCCCGAACAGCCGTCGATTGCGGTTCTGCCCTTGGACAACATGTCCGGTGATGCGAAGCAGGATCTTTTCGCCGATGGTCTGACCGAGGATATCATCACCGCGCTGTCCCATATCGGCGGCCTGTTCGTGATGGCCCGCAACTCCACCTTTGTATGCAAGGGGCGGTCAGTTGATGTACGTCAGGTTGGGCTGGACGCTGGCCGCTGGCCGCTGGCCGCTGGGGCACGGTTTGGGTTCATGGCGAATGCAGGGAGCGCTTTTGCTGAAGCACGCGCTTTGAGCGACAAGCTGTTGGAGCAGAACACCAGTATGGCCGACGCCTACGACTTGCGGGGGTACATCTTGACGAACCAGGGGGATTTCGAAGGTGCGATTGCCAGTCTGAAAAAGGCGGTTGAACTACGCCCGACCGTGTCTCTGTTTCACGCGCGCAGGGCATTGCACATAACTATTGCGGTGAATTCGGGGCGGCGCTGAATAGTATGCGCAAGGTGATGCGGTTGTCGCCCTATTGCCCGGACTGGTATCTGACCCATTTGGGGGGCGTTTATCGTGGCATGGGCGATCTGGAATAGGCTAGAGTTGTTTACAAGCATCTCGAAACACGAATACCCGACAGTTTGTTGTCGCAAGTCCGGCTGGCGGTGATTCATGAGGATTTCGGCGGCTTGAAAGAGGTCGCAAAATGCGTTGCAGCGGTTTTGTCTATCAACCCGCAGTTTTCGGCCAGAAAGTTTGCGGCGCTGACTCCGTTCAAGATTGAAGCGTTGGGCGAGGCGTTTCGGTCTTCGATGTTGAAAGCCGGATTGCCGGACTAGCGCTTTAGGTTAAGCGTTCCGTTAGCAAAGCTCATCTGCGAAAAGCGTTGAAGATAATCCATGCCCAGAAGCGACTGGTCCATGTCCCCCTCGTTCACCCATGCCGAAAGGCCGGTGTCGGAGAAGGGACCGAGAGCGATACTGTCCAGACGCACGGGTGCGGTGCGAACCTGTCCGTTGGCGGTCATGGCGCGGCCGAAATAGTTCAGTCCGTCCAGGTCAATTCCGACCCGTTCGGCATCGCGGTGGCTGAGCACCACTTGGCTGGCGCCTGTATCGACAAGGAAGGTAACCGGTTTGCCGTTGATCAGAAGTTGAAGGTAGTAATGCCCGTCAGTGGCGCGCGGCACTTCGATGGCATTGTCCGAGACGACCATCTGCGGGGCGGGGCTGATGGTGGTGCGGACATCTTCCCACAGGCCCACGGCGGCAATAACGCCAACAAAGATCAACACCCAGGCGGTGGCCTGTTGCATGGTGCGGCTGAGGTTTTCGCGGTTGTGGGTGATGAACCACATCAGCACCGCCGATCCCAGCAGGACCAGATAGATCACGCGTGCGATGTTGTCGCCGTCCATGAAGCTCCCCTTTCTTGCCTGTCTCAGATATGGGGACTCAGGCGGCGAAACCAAAGGCCTTGAGGCCATCGAGAATGAACTGTACCGAAAGCGCGGCTAGCAACATGCCCAGAAGGCGGGTCACTACGTTCAGGCCGGTCTTGCCGAGCAATCGGCCCAGCGTGCCCGACGACAGATAAAGCAAAAAGACGAAAGCAAGTACCGACAGCATGACGGCAATGACCACGGCCAGCCCTTCGATCCCTGGTTGCTGGCCTGCGAGCAAGATCATGGTGGCAATCGAACCGGGACCGGCAATAAGGGGGATGCCCAAGGGAAAGACCGACGGGTCATGGTGTTCCTCGGCCTCGGCGCGGTCCTCGCGACGCTTGGTGCGGCGTTCGAACAGCATGTCGAGTGCGGTCAGAAACAATAGCACACCGCCCGCAACGCGGAAGGCGGGCATGGAGATGCCGACAAAGCCCAGAACCGCCTCTCCGAAGGCCGCGAACACGGCGAGGATGGCAGCGGCGGTCAGACAGGCGCGGACGGCGATACCGCGCCGAGTAGCCGCATCCATGCCCTGCGTCAGCGCCATGAAGATCGGGGTCTGCCCAGGTGGGTCGATCACAACGAAAAGTGTGGTGAAAGCAGTGACAAGAAAGGCTGTGTCGATCATTCCTTGGCGTCCTTCTGCAAGCGTGTCAGGATGTCGAGCGCCTGTAGGGCCTGTTCCGACGGCACATAGACGTGGTCGTGGTGATAGCCCGCGACCATATTGGCGGGAATGCCTTCCCTCGCCAGCGCGCTGGAGACGGCAGCGGTCAGCCCGACGCCGTCCAGCGCGGAATACACCTGCAATGTGATGCAGCGCATGGGCAGGGCGGCATCAGGGGCGTCGGCAAGGGGCACGATGAGCGACAGCCCCTCGTCCTCGGAATAGCTGGCCACGGTTCCTGCAGGCCTCTCGATGTCTTGGGGCCAAACAACAAAGGCGAACTCGCCGTCGCGCAGCACCGGCTGCATGCCTGAGATCATGGCGGTGGCGTCCTTGACGGGGTCACTCATGCCTTGGCCTCAGCCGCCTCGAGCCGCTCGGTGGCGGCGACCCACAGCGCCTCGGCGCGCTGCATGGCTTCGCTCACCTCGGCGAATTTGCGATTCCAGGTTTCCAGATCGGACACCTTGTCGCTTTGGTAAAGATCAGGATCAGCCAGCTTGGTGGAAAGCTTATCGTGCATATCGGTCAGCTTCTCGATCCGTTCTTCGCATTTGCGCAGATCGGCGCGTAGGGCAAGGATGACGTCACGCGAGGGGCGTTTGGGTTTGGGCGCTTGCGGCGTTTCTTTGGTTTCAGGCTTGTCCCGGGCCAGTAACAGGTCGCGATACGCCTCCAGATCGCCTTCGAACGATTTCACGGCGCCGTCAGAGACCAGCCACAACCGGTCGGCCACAAGGCTGAGCAAGTGCATGTCGTGGCTGACGAGAATCACCGCTCCGGAATAGGTGGTCAGCGCTTCGACCAGCGCCTCGCGACTTTCGATGTCGAGGTGGTTGGTGGGTTCGTCGAGGATCAGCATGTGTGGCGCGTCGATGGTGGCGAGCAGCAGCGACAGACGTGCCTTTTGGCCGCCCGACAGCCGCCCGACCTCGGTTTCCGCTTGAGCCGCGCCAAGGCCGAAGCCGGCCAGTCTCGAACGGTGCTTCGCAGGGGCCTCGTCGGGGCGCAGGCGGCGCAGGTGGTCGAGAGGGGTTTCGTCGACACGCAACTCGTCGACCTGATGCTGGGCGAAATAGCCGATGCGCAGTTTTGAACTGCGGGTCATCCTGCCCGCCATCAGCGGTAGCCTGTCAGACAGCAGTTTCGAAAGTGTCGACTTGCCCTGACCGTTCTTGCCCAGAAGCGCGATGCGGTCGTCCTGATCGATGCGCAGGTTGAGGCGTTTCAGCACGGGCGTTTCGCCATAGCCGGTCATGCCGCCTTCCAGATGGATAATCGGCGGGGCCATTTCCTCGGGTTCGGGAAAAGTGAATGCGCGCAGGGCGGCCTCTTGCGGCGAGGTGATGGGCTGCATCTTTGCCAAAGCCTTGAGGCGTGATTGCGCCTGCTTTGCCTTGTCGGCCTTGTAGCGGAAGCGATCGACGTAAGATTGCAGGTGGGCGCGCCGGGCTTCCTGCTTTTTGGCCATGGCGCTAGCCTGCGCCAGGTTTTCGGCACGCTGACGGGCGAACTGGTCATAGGGACCTTGATAAAGCGTCAGCTTGCGGTCTTCGAGATGCAGGATTGCACCGACCGCCCGGTTCAACAGACCGCGGTCGTGGCTGATGATGATGACGGTATGGGGGTATTTCGCCAGATAGCTTTCCAGCCACAATGCGCCTTCGAGGTCTAGGTAGTTTGTCGGTTCGTCCAGCAGCAGCAGATCGGGTTGCGAGAACAACACCGCCGCCAAGGCCACGCGCATGCGCCAGCCGCCCGAGAAGTCGGAACAGGGTTTGAGCTGTTCCTCATCGTCGAAGCCCAGACCCTTGAGGATCGAGGCGGCGCGCGCCTCGGCGCTCCACGCGTCGATGTCGGCCAGGCGGGTCTGGATCTCGGCGATGCGGGTCGGGTCGGCCGCGGTATCGGCTTCGCTCATCAGGGCCGTTCGTTCGGCATCAGCGGCGAGAACCGTGTTGATCAGCGAGACGTGTGAGGCAGGGGCCTCTTGCGCAACGCCGCCAATGCGGGCGCGGCGGGGCAGGGCGATGGCGCCAGATTCCAGTGCCAATTCACCTTGAATGAGACGAAAAAGCGTGGTTTTTCCTGTGCCGTTGCGGCCCACCAGGCCAACCTTGTGGCCGGTCGGAATAGTGGCGCAGGCTCCTTCGAACAAGGGGCGGCCTTCGACAGCGTACATGATGTTTTCTATCCTCAACATGGGCCGCTCTTAACAGAGTGGTGCAGCCGCTGCCAGCGGCTTGAGATGGTCAGGGAACGCAAGCTGTGACAACCCGCAAAGGGTTGCATCCTTTCGGATTCTGTTCATGCGTCCTGCTTCCGGCCCACCGCATATCCTGACGTTGATCCTTGCTACGACACTGGCGGTTCTGACGCTGAACACGTTCCTACCGTCGCTGGCCCATATCGGCGCCGATTTCAGTGCCAATTATGCGGTCGTGAACCTGTCTATTTCGGGTTATCTGATCGCCACCGCCGTTCTGCAACTGATCATGGGGCCGCTATCTGATCGTTATGGTCGGCGGCCTGTGCTGCTGGTTTCGATGGTGATCTTCGTGGCTGCTTCGGTCGGGTGCGTTATGGCGCAGTCAATTTGGGTGTTTCTGGGATTTCGATTGTTGCAAGGGGCGGTGATTGCGGGGCAGGTGCTGTCGGGGGCCGCGATCTGAGATATGTTCCCGCCGAGGGAAGCGGCCAGCAAGCTGGGCTATGTTTCCGTGGCGATGGCGCTTGCGCCGATGCTGGGGCCAATGCTGGGCGGGGTGCTGGAGATGGTGATCGGCTGGCGTGCCGGGTTCGTTTTGTATGCAATCCTTGGGTTCGCCATGCTGGTGCTGCTGCGGGCTGACATGGGAGAGACGAATATCGAGCGCTCGGCCACGTTTGGCCAGCAGATGCGGCAGCATCCACAGCTTTTCACAGCCCGCCAGTTCTGGGGCTACAGTTTGTGCGCAGCGATTTCTGTAGGGGGTTTTTATGCCTTCATCACCTGTGCGCCGCTGGTGGCGGCGGCGTGGTTTGATTTGAGTCCGGCGATGCTTGGACTAGGGATCGGGGTGATCACCATGGGCTTCATGGCCGGCAACTTCATCACCGGCAGGATTGCCGCGCGCAGTGATCTGGCAGGTCTGATCGTGTCGGGCGGTTATTGCCAGCGCTGGACCGTTACTGGGGTTGTTCATATTTGTAATCGGGCAAGGGAGTGTTTGGGTGTTCTTTGCCGCTGCCGTACTGGTGGCTTTGGCAATGGGTTGATGCTGGCCAATGCCAATGCCGGGCTTATGTCGGTGCGGTCGCATCTGGTGTGTAGTGCTTCGGGCCTGTCAGGTGCGATGACTGTTGCGTTGGGGGGCCTTGCTGACAACGGTGACAGGTGTGGTTGTCACGACTCAAAATACCCCGTTTGCGGTTCTAGGGATGATGTTCGGGTCGAGTTTTCTTGGCTTGCTGTCGGCGCTGTACGTACGCTGGGTGAACCAGCGCGATCCGTTGCCCTATTTCTGAAAAGGCTGGCTGAAAACGATCAGTTCAGATGTGCGGCCAGTTCTTCGAACGGGAAGGATTCAAATCCGACCAGCAGGTTGTCGCCTTCTTCGCTGAAGGCAAAGACGTGGATTTCGTCATGGCGCATGGTGGCACGGCAAAAGACGCCGTCCTTGGCGAGTGTCTTGGGGCATTGTTCAAGGTCGGCATGCGCGACGGCGGTTTCAAACAGGGCGTAAGTCAAGGGAAGTGCATCGTTATCCGCAAGGGCGGGAACAGCGGTAAGGCACAGAGCGGCGATTGGACCAAGTTTCATGTTAGTTCCTCTTTGAGAATCGTTAGTTATTTCACAATTTGATATCTGACTATAATAGTCGGAAATTGAAACCCTTAAATCGAAACCGCGTCAAAGCTGTGTATTCCCCCCTTTATCCTTTACCAAGCCCATGTTATCGGGGCGGCAATTCACAACAGGCCGGGCCGGATGCCCGGCTTTTCATCACAGGAGCACCCCCATGGCACTGGAACGCACGTTCTCGATCATCAAACCCGACGCAACCCGACGCAACCTCACTGGCAAGATCAACGCCAAGTTCGAGGAAGCGGGCCTGCGCATCGTTGCGCAAAAGCGCATCCACATGACTAAGGAACAGGCCGGCAAGTTCTATGAAGTGCACGCCGAGCGTCCGTTCTATGACGAACTTTGCGAATTCATGTCATCTGCTCCGGTTGTTGTTCAGGTTCTGGAAGGAGAAGGCGCCATTGCAAAGAACCGCGAAGTGATGGGTGCCACCAACCCCGCAGACGCAGCGCCGGGCACCATCCGCGCCGAGTTTGCTGAATCGGTTGGCGAAAATTCAGTCCACGGGTCGGATGCGCCGGAAACCGCAGCCGTCGAAATCGCCTACTTCTTCTCCGGTATCGAACTGGTCGGCTAATCCGCTGCCGGATTGGAAGGAATTGGGCCGTGTCCTGAAAAGGGCGCGGCCTTTTCTGTTTGGAGGTGATTGACTGGCTTCAGATCGGACGGTGAGATGCGCACACCAACTGCGTCCAACTCTGAAACGAGTTTCGAAGCAGAACTCGGTTTTGCGGCCGCCTTGATGGCATCGAACCGGTGTCGCAGCGCCGCTTTCTCGTCACCTTTGCAGTCGTTCCAATGGCGACCTTGCAGGCCCATGACCAGAACGTAATAACCGATGAAATGGGGCCGCGTGCCTGTCTGGATGAGCCGGGTATAGGCCTCGTCAGCGCCCAGATCGCGCAGGTCTTGCGCCGAATGGATACCCGCGCGAGCACAGGCCTGTTCATAAGCCGGGCCGAGGTTTCGGATCGAGGATACGGGATCGGTCATGGCTCTTACTAGCGTTGAGTGGCGGCAGTGTCATCAGGGGACAAGCCGCTTGTGAGAGGTCTCGACCTGAGATACCCAAATGTTTGGGGACGCGCGTGTGAATTCGGTAGGGGAGACCGGCATGAACGCATTGGACATTGCTTGGGCAGCACAGCAATTGGATTTGACTCATCCGCCCGAGGGGTTTGTGGACAATCCGTTTCCCTTTTATGACGCGCTCTTGGCCAACGCCCCGGTATTGCCCCAACCGGACGGGTCGGTGTTGCTGAGCCGCCATGCGGATCTGGATCGGATCTATCGTGATACGATTCTGTATTCCTCGGACAAGAAGGCGATGTTTGGGCCGAAATTCGGAGTCGGCTCTCCTCTGTTCGAACATCACACAACATCGCTGGTGTTTTCCGACCCGCCGCTGCACACGCGGGTGCGCAAGATCATGACATCGGCACTGACACCGCGCGCAATTGCCAAGATGGAGCCGGGACTGATCGAGACGGTTGATCACCTTCTTGGCGCAATGGAAGGCAAGGTGCAGGTCGATCTGATTGAGGATTTCGCCTCGACCATACCGATCCAGATCATCGGCAACTTGCTCGACGTGCCGATGGGGGAACGTGCGCCGCTGCGCGACTGGTCATTGGTCATTCTTGGTGCTCTGGAACCTACGCTGACCGAGGATCAACTGGTTCGGGGTCATAGGGCAGTCGAAGAATTCAAGAGCTATCTCGAAGACCTGGTGGCGCGTCGCCGCGCCAAGCCAGGCGATCCGGAAACCGACGTGCTCACCCGACTGATCCGGGGTGAGGGTGGCGGCGAGAAGCTGAGCGAAATCGAGCTTTTGCAAAACTGCATCTTTATCCTGAATGCCGGGCATGAGACCACCACTAATTTGATCGGCAACGGGCTAGCCCTTTTGAATGACAATCCGGATCAGAAAGTGCGCCTGTTGGATGACCCCGAGCTGATTGCTCCGGCAGTCGAGGAAATCCTTCGATTCCGCTCGCCCAACCAGTTGGGAAATCGGGAGACTACAGCCGTAGTTGAACTGGATGGGTTGGTTCTGCCGAAAGGGACCAATCTGCACCTTTGTATCGGGGCGGCAAACCGTGACCCCGCGGTATTCGATGACCCGACCCGGTTCGACATCGCGCGCAAGCCCAACAGGCATCTGGCGTTTGCTGGTGGTCCGCATATCTGTGTCGGGCTGACACTGGCCCGGATGGAAGGGCGGATCGCCATTGGCCGGTTGCTGCAACGTTATCCGAACTTTCACCTGCTGGATGGGCGGGTGCGCGGCGGGCGCATCCGGTTTCGCGGCTACGCTTCGCTGCCTGCGGCCATGGGTTAGGGCATCAGTCGTCGCCTTTGTAGTAACCGATCACGTCGTTGTCGGTAGTGCAGCCAAGCCCGTTCAGCAAACGGTTGGAATAGTTGAAATAGGCGCAGACCTGATTGACTTCGAGAATCTCTTCGTCGGTCGCACCCGCAATCTTGAGCGCTTCGAAATCCGACTTCACCATCTTACCGACTTCGGCAGTCAGTTTGCCCGCATAGCGCAACAGTGCCAGTTCCTTGCCGTCAAACTCGTCCTCGGGGCGATGCGCCTTGAGCGCCAGAAATATCCGGTCGCTGCGGGGCTGGTCGCGCAAGAGGTTGCGGACGTTCATGAAATGGTGGGTCAGTGAATAGGTGCAGTCATTTAGGATCGAGGTGTACGAGGCCACCACCTCGAGGAACCAGAATGGTAGGGAGTTGTCGTCGGAATGCAGAACTGATCGATAGAGGGTGACGTGACCGTTCATCGTTTCAGGTCGCAATGAATGCACCCGCATCACCGTGTCGACCGTTCCATGTGGTGTACGGGACTTGTCCAGCAAGTCCTTGAGGCGACCGGTTGCCTCGTCATCGTCAATCATTCGAATCCATGCGCTCATCTGTTATTCCTCGCTTTTTGAGATATCTTAGAACATTGCAGTCTGGATGCTTAGGAAATAAATGTACTGGCGGTAAAATTTTGGGATGGGAATGCCGAGCAATCCCAGTAATGTTGTCGGGGTATTCAACTCTGGATTGGGGTTAGCGATGGATAGCGATCTTCAGATCGGTGCAGACAACCTGCTGCGGACCTGTGCAGGTCTTTCCGCGGGCAAGCGTTTGTTGGTTCTGCATGAAGACCGGGAAGAGGAATATTACGACACCGCCATCCTTGATGCAGTTTCGCGCCGGGCGCGTGAATTGGGCATTGAGGCCGAACTTGAACAGGTGCCGCTGTGCCCCGACGGGGCCGAGCCGGACGATGCACTGATTGACCGGATGCGGCGGGCGGACCGGGTGTTGTTTCTGGCTCGATATGGCGACCAGATCAGGTTCAATGCCGACATGGTGGGGATCAACCCGATCATGTGCTATGCCCTGGATGCGGGAATGCTCGGCTCGGGCTTTGGTCAGGGAAATTATCATGGGTTTGTAGCGCTCAAGAATGCCATCAATGCGATGATGGCGGTTGCAGATGATATCCGCGTGACTTGTCCGTTGGGCACGGATTTTGGTGGGGCCGGAGCCAATTATCCCACCTCCGGTGCGGATGTAACCGTGACCCGGTTCCCAATGTCGGTGTTCGCGCCGATCCCGGCAGGCAACTTCAGCGGCAAGGTGGTGCAGAATGGTTTCCTCGTTGGCACGGGGTCGCGGTTCTACGAACCCTATGCCTGCCAGTTGGAATCACCGGTGGCGTTTTGCATCGATCAGGGGAGACTAACCGGGCTGGAGGGCGCGGAAACGGATGTTTGCGCCGCGCGTCAGCATTATGAGCGGGTCGGGGCGCGATTCGGGATCGATCCATGGTTTGTTCATTCATGGCACGCGGGATTGCATCCCGGCTGTAGCTACAACCGGCCTGTTGCTGCGAATTTTGAGCGTTGGAGCGGTGCGGCATTCGGAAATCCACGCTTGCTGCACATTCACACCTGCGGCGCTTATGCCCCTGGTGAAATCTCGCTGAACGTCCTGGACCCAACGATATGGGTCGATGGCGTGGCAGTGTGGAAGGACGGGCGTCTGGACGCGACCAGAATCCGCGGCGGCAAGGACATTTTGGACCTTTATCCCGATATCGCCGAACTATTTTCCAACCCGTCGCGTCAGGTCGGTCAAAGCCCCGAAGAAGCCCTTTCGGGATTTTGGACCTGAGTTCCCCCCTCAACCCGACAAATTCGTAAAGGTGTCGTAAGCCTTGAGTGCCTTGGCGGAGTAGGCCAGCGACGGCCCGCCGCCCATATAGGTTGCCATGGCCAGCGCCTCGCACATCTCTTCGCGGGTTAGGCCAAGTCGAACAAGTGACCGGACATGAAAGCCGATGCAGCTGTCGCAGCGAGTGGCAATAGCGATGCCAAGCGCCATGATTTCTTTGGTCTTTTCATCCAGAGCGCCGCTTTTCTTGGCAGCGGTTCCCATAGTGCCGAACCCCTTCATCGTGTCCGGCACTTCCTTGGCATAGGTGCCGATATCGCCTTCGATCTCGGCCATGAATTCGTTCCAGTTCATCTCGGTCTCCTCAGCTGCGCTCGTCCGATCCCATGCGCCGCTCCAGCCAGCGTACCCCTGCGCTGATGATCAGGACCAGCACCAGATACTCGAAGATTAGCAATGTGTAGATTTCCAGGGGTCGGTATTCGGTGACCACCAGTTCGTTTGCCCTCCGGGTCAGTTCCTGCATGCCGATGACGCTGGCAAAAGCGCTCATCTTGACGATGTAGATGAATTGGTTAGCCAGCGGCGGCAGGATGCGCCTGATGGCCTGTGGGAGGATCACATAACGCATTGTCTGGGCATAGTTCAGGCCGATGGTCTGGGCCGCTTCGCTTTGACCCTTGGGGATCGACTGGATGCCTGCACGGTAGATTTCAGCTGTGAAAGCACTGTCAGAGATCGCCAGGGTGATGATCGCCCCCCAGAACGGGTCGATCGGGATGTTCATACCCATCGACTGGAATACGATTGGCAGCCCGTAGAAGACCCAGAACAGCATCGGTAGCAACGGAATCGAGCGGATGAACTCGACATAGATCCGGTTGATCATGCGGACGGGCCATCGGTTCGATAGCCCCGGCAGGGCGATCAGCAGTCCCAACACGATGGAAATCACCGCGGCAATGAGTGAGATCAGGATGGTATCGCCCATGCCTGAGATCAGGAACCTGACGTTGGTCCATCCGGATGCGGTTCGCGGGTCGATCACGTACCAGCCCCAGGTGGAAGAACTGGAGCATCCGGAAAGCAACAGGAAGGGTGCCAAAATAACAATGTATTTCTTCATAGCGCGGCCCATTCTTAATGTTGCAATATCTGGCTGAGGAACTTTTGGCAGCGTTCGGATCGCGGATTGCCAAAGAAATCCTCGGGCGGGCCTTGTTCGACGATTTCGCCGGCATCCATGAACACCATGTTGTCGGCGACGCGGCGGGCAAATCCCATCTCATGAGTGACCACGACCATCGTCATGCCCTCACCCGCAAGCTGTTCCATCACGTCGAGCACCTCGGAAATCATCTCGGGGTCGAGTGCTGAGGTGGGTTCGTCAAACAATAGCACCTTGGGGCCCATGCACAGGGAACGGGCGATTGCCACGCGTTGTTGTTGTCCACCCGAAAGCTGGTTGGGCTTTTTGAGCGCCTGATCGGGAATGTGCACGCGTTCAAGATAATGGCGGGCACGCTCTTCGGCCTCTTTCCGGCTCAGCCCACGCGCCTTAATGGGGCCAAGAGTGAGGTTCTCAAGAACAGTCAGATGTGGGAACAGGTTAAATTGTTGAAATACCATGCCGACTTCTGACCGGATCGCGGCCACGGATTTGGGATCGTTGGTCAGCTCGATTCCATCGACGCGGATGGTGCCTTTCTGGTGCTCTTCTAAACGATTGATACATCTGACGACAGTGCTCTTGCCCGACCCAGAAGGGCCGCAGATCACCACTTTGTGACCAGCCTTCACCGAAAGGTCGATATTTCGCAGGACGTGAAACGTGCCATACCATTTGTTGACGCCAATAAGCTCGATTGCGGTTTCCGGCACAGTCTTCTCCCTTGGAGCATTTCCTGAAAGGAAATTTTTTTCTTGAGAATAAGAGTTATCTTTGCCTTAAATCAAGCGACAATCAGGTTATCATAAACAGAACACATAGCCACCAACGGGAGACCAAGATGAAACAGGTGTTCAAGGCAGCCGCGATTGCGATGATGGGGCTGGCGTTTGCCGGAGCCGCCCAGGCGCAGTCAGCACTCAACGAAATTCTCGATGGCGGCGTCCTCAAAGTCGGAACGACGGGTGACTGGAATCCGATGACGCTGCGCGACCCGGCGACCAACAGTTACAAGGGGTTCGATATCGACGTGATGACCGAACTTGCCAACGATCTCGGTGTTGAGGTCGAATATGTGCCGACCGATTGGAAAACGCTGGTCAACGGGGTTGTCGCGGGCAAATACCACATCACCGGTTCGGCTTCGATTTCGCCTCCGAGGATGAAGGTGGCAGGGTTCTCGGAAAGTTACATTTCGGTTGAGCTTTATCCCTATACCACCAAAGACAAGGCCGATCGGTTCGATGGCTATGATTCCATCAACCAACCGGGTGTGACAGTGGCCACGACACTGGGCACGACCTTTGAAAAGAACGCCCGCGAATGGTTCCCGAATGCCGAGATCAAGGTTGTCGAAGCGCCTGCGCGAGGGTTTCAGGAGGTGATTGCTGGGCGGGCCGACGTGTTCATTACCTCAAACATCGAAGGAGCGACTCTGGAGGAAAAATTTCCTGTCGTGCGCGTGACTGGTGCCGAAGCCAGATCTCCATCGCCTATTGCGATGCTGTTGCCGCAGGACGATCAGGTCTGGATCAACTACATGAACAACTGGGTCAAGGTAAAGCAGGCGCAGGGTTTCTTTGACGCCACCAGCGCGAAATGGGGGCTTTGAGAGTTCTCGGAGTTGGAGCAATCGCGAGGTCGCGCAGCTATGCGCGGCCTCATGGCATTTCAGAGATCGTTTGTTCCCGCCTTGGCGATGATTGCAATGAACCTGACCCTGCCTGTGGGAAGGCCATCCGTTTGATGCGCACTTTTTCCCTCGAAGGACAGGCTGTCGCCGGGGTGCATGTGATAGTTTTGCTCGCCGCAGCGAAAGATCACTTCGCCCTCCAAGACATGCATAAACTCGATGCCCTGATGCAGATAGATGGGTCGCATTGCCAGAGGTTGCTCGAGTGTGATGTCGAAGCATTCAAAGCTGACGTGTCCGTCGTCTGCCCGGCCAATTAGCTTGTATGTGTGGCCAAAGTCACGGTCCAAGCGTTGCATATCGATGCCCTCGCCTGCGCGAACAAAGGAGACGTCCGTCCGTTCGACTGTTTCTGCAAAGAAGTTGATCAGCGGCACATCTATGGCAGTTGCCAAGGCTTCTAGCGTGGAGAGGGAAGCAGATACCTGACCGCGTTCGATCTTTGAAATCATCGCGGTCGATACGTTGGCCCGCTCGGACAAAGCCGCAAGTGTCAACCTCGCAAGTGAGCGATGGTATTTGACCGCGGTGCCGATTTTCTGGTCAAGTGTCGAGCCAACGGCGGGCTGTGGGGCTGAATCTTCCATGCTGCGAACCTAATACCATCAATCAATCACCGAAATAGCGGAGAATCAGGCAAATGCAACTCACTGACATGACGTGGCGCGACGTCGAGGCTCGGATTGGGCAGGGAAGCTGGGTGCTGTTGCCGGTGGGTTCTACTGAGCAGCACGGCCCAATGGGGCGGATTGGAACAGATACGATCTGTGCCAAAGCAGTGGCTGATCGGGTGGCAAAGCTATGCAATACTATCGTCGCGCCTGAGCTTGCCTATACGCCTGCGCCGTTCAACACGGCGTTTCCGGGAACGGTTTCAGTATCGGAGCCAGTGTTCGAAGCTTTGGCAGGTGAAGTCATCGGCGGGCTTTTGAGCCAAGGGTTCAAGGGCGTGTTTGTGGTCAACGGTCATGGAGCCAATCTGACGCCGCTGCGTCGAATCGCAGGTCGAATGAGGTCAATGGAAATCATGAGTTGGTGGGAGGCGCCCAAAGCGGATTCCTTGCGCAAATCGCTGTACGGCGACTGGGAAGGAATGCATGCAACGCCATCCGAGATCGCAATCACGCAGGCTTTGCTTGGGGTGTTGCCGGTCGGCGATGCCGCCGAACCGCCCGTTGGGCTGTCGCGCGAGTATATTGCAGCGCATGCCGGTGACCGCCACGGACCGCCAGATGAACATCGCGCGATGTTCCCGGATGGCCGTGTGGGTTCGCATTCGGCTTTGGCCACTCCCAAAGACGGAGCACGGCTTTTGGAACTGGCAGCTCATGGGGTTGCAGAACGGTTCAGGGCGTTTTGCCAGTCGGACCCGAAAGCCTCGGGGGTGCCAGCGTCAGGATGGTCCTGAAGCCGGGAGCTGCGTTTTCCGCCAAAAACGTTCCTCCATGCATGCGGGCAATCGCTGCAACCAGTGCCAGTCCCAGCCCCGAATTGCCTTCGCTGCGCGCTGGATCAAGTGTCACGAAGGGCTGCGCCAGTCGGGAAATATCCGTTTCGGGAACGCCCGGCCCCTGATCCGCGACGCTGAGAAAAGGCTGATCGTCTGCCAGTCCCACTACAACCTTGATTGTGGACCCCTTTGGAGCGTAGCGCAGAGCATTTTCCACAAGGTTTGAGAGGGCTTGCGACAGTAAGGGGCGGTGGCCTTGAAATCGCGTTGTATCGCCCGAAGTGGCAAATGAAATATCCTGATCTGCGGCAAGGGGCTCGTAGAGTTCCAGAACGTCTTGCGCCAGTTGTTTCAGGTCCAGTTCTTCGAACTGATCCCGGCCCAGCCCGGCCTCGGCACGCGAGATTTCGGTGAGTTGCGCAAAGACCCTCAGCAGGTGATCGACCTCAGACAGCGCTCGGATCGCGTCGGTTTCCCGGTCCAGCGTCGAACGGTCGGGATCAGACAAACCTTCGACTCGCTGACGCAGGCGCGACAGCGGGGAGCGCAGGTCATGGGCGATGGAATTCGAGGTGGTGCGCAGGTTGCTGATCAGTTCTTCGATCCGATCCAGCATTTCGTTCAGTGTTCCGGCCATCTGGTCGAATTCATCGCCCGTCCCGCGCAGCGGAATGCGACGGGTAAGGTCGCCGGACACGATGTTGTCGGCGGTTCGGGCGATGTCCTTGAGGCGCGAAAATACCAGACGCGTCAGCAACCAGCCGGTGAGAAGGCTTAGCGCAAACGCTGCGGTCAGCGCCAGTATGAACGAGCGCAGCAATACGCGGTCAAACTGTTGTCGGGCCGAGGCATCGCGCCCAACCAACAGGCGGTCGCCACCGGGCAGGCGGATCGAGGCGGCAGAAATCGGGACAGTTTCGCGGGATTCAGCTCGGATGAGATCGAGTTCGACCCAGCCACTGCCCGGTTCGATCCCCGGCGGCCAGGTGCGCATGTTTCCCGCCAACACCTTGCCGCTTGCATCGGTTAACAGGTACAAGGCGTCCCGCTCGGCTGCATTGACGAGGCGACGGTTGATGGTGGTTATGAGGCCAATCATGCCCAGCCGCTCGAATTCGTCGGACAGGCCTGTCAGTTCGGCAGTTACGACTGAGCGGGTCTCGCTGGCGATGGTTCGGTTGGCTGTCACATAGACCAAGGCTAGCACGGCTGCGGTCAGTAGCGTGCTGAGCAACATGCTGGCCAGCATCAACCGTGCCCGAGAGTTCCTGAGCAGAACTAAAGGCTTAGCCATCGGAAACCATGTATCCGGCACCGCGCACGGTTTCGATCATGGGAAGCGCACCGCCTTCGTCGAGCTGCCTGCGTAGTTTGGATATGTGCACATCGACGACGTTTGTGTTGGGGTCAAAGTGATAGTCCCAGACACCTTCGAGTAGCATGGTTCGCGAAACTACCCGGTTCTTGCGGCGCAGGAAAAACTCAAGGATCTGGAATTCGCGCGGCGTCAGGGTGATGTCGCGGCCCGATCGGGTGACGCGGCGGGTCAGAAGATCCATTTCCAGGTCGCGGCAGCTGAGAGTCGAGTTTTCCTCGGTATCCTGCGGCCGGCGCAGCAACGCTTCGATCCGGGCGTGCAATTCCTGAAACGAGAAGGGTTTGACCAGATAGTCGTCGGCTCCGGAGCGCAGGCCCTTGACGCGCTCATCGACCGCGCTCATGGCCGTGAGCATCAGTACCGGTGTTTTAAGACCCGCTGCGCGGACGGATTTGATCAGCGACAGCCCGTCCAGACCTGGTAACATCCGATCGAGAATGATCGCATCAAAGCCGCCGTCGGTGGCGTGATAGAGACCTTCGCGCCCATCTGCTGCGATTTCGATGGTGAAGCCTTCTTCGGAAAACCCCTTGGCAATGAAATCGCGGGTATCGGGATCATCTTCGACGATAAGAATGCGTCGGCTCATGCTCTGAATTCCTTTTTCTTTGGTATACATCCCGATTTTCGGAAATGCACGCGCCGGACGCGGTCACCCGCGCCCGGCGGACCGGCGGCTGGGGGACAATCCGGAACCGCCGGTGGATGCGCGCGCAGGAACTCCCCGGTGGCCACGCGCGCGTGGGCTTCGGTCAGGCGATTTTGATCGCGACGAAGATCTGGTTGCCCTTGCGATTGATCAGCATCAGGGCAGGATCGGTCTTTTCGCTTTTCAGTGCGCCCTTCAGCGCTTGGGGTGTATCGGTTTTTTGGCTGCCAAGTTTGACGATGACGTCACCGCGTTGCAGCCCGGCTTTGGCGGCAGGGCTGTTGGGCACCAGCGATAGAACGACGACGCCGTTCACGTCCTCGCTGATGCCGATTTCGGTCCGAGCGGTTTCGGTCAGTGGCGTCACGGACACGCCCAGTGCGGTTTCAGAGATCGTGTCTTCGGTTTGCTGCATGTCTGCAGAAGCCATTTCATGCGTGCCGATCCTGACAGTAATCTCTAGTTTTTTGCCTCCTCGCAGAATCCCGATCCTGCTGTTCTCGCCAATCTCGGAAGCACCAACCAGACGCGGCAGGTCGCTGCTTGAGGACACGGCTTGTCCGTCATAAGACAGGATAACGTCTCCGGGTTCCAGCGATCCATCCGCGGGGCTTTTGGCGGTGACGTCCGAAACAAGCGCGCCGGTCGCTTCATCCAAGCCCATTGCGGCGGCGATATCCGGGCTGACATTCTGGATCGACACGCCCAACCAGCCGCGATCGACTTCACCGTCGTCCATGAGATCGGCTGCAATGTCCCCGACGATGTTCGAGGTCACCGCAAAACCAAGCCCGACGGAACCACCCGTAGGTGAATATATGGCCGAATTCACGCCAACAACTTCACCCTCCATGTTGAAGAGAGGGCCGCCGGAATTGCCTTTGTTAATGGCCGCGTCAGTTTGGATAAACTCCGCATAAGGGCCTTCTGACAGGTTACGGCCCTTGGCCGAAACGATGCCGGTCGTCACTGTGGAACTCAACCCGAACGGATTACCAATGGCGACAACATCTTCGCCGACACGGATCGCATTGCTGTCGCCCAGTGTCACGGCAGAAAGTGGTTCGCCTGCGTCGATCTTCAGCAGAGCGATGTCGGTCAGGGGGTCGGTTCCTATGACTTCGGCCTCGAATGAACGTTGGTCGCTCAGGCGCACGGTGACAGTGTCGGCCCCTTCGACAACGTGGTTGTTGGTGATGATATATCCGTCTTTGTCCAGAACAAACCCTGATCCAAGGCCTTGTTGTGGGCCTTGCCGAGGCGTTTTGAACTGTTCGGGCATGCCGAACTGGCGGAAGAATTCGCCAAATGGATGGCCCTTGAGATCAGAGTTATCGATGCCGGCAGGTGAAGGTTTGGCTTCCTGCTCGGCCAGAATTGTTACGACAGAGGGTGACACCTCTTCGATCAGGTTGGCCAGGTTTTCGTCCGCCATGGCAGGGAGGGCTGTGGTGGCCATGAGGGTGGCTCCCAGTGCCGATGCTCCGAGCCAGTGGAAGTTCGATGGGATAAGGCGGGGTGTTTTTCGAATGCTCATAGAGGTCTCCTGTGATCGGACCCGGTTTGTCACCGGGCTTGAACAAAGGAATGGCATGGCAAACTGAGGCGTTCATTTCCCCTGAATTAAGATTTGTTCATGGTTTCGGAGAGCGTACAAGGCACCTGTATTGCAGGTGCTTCCGTCCGCGAATGCGCCAATATTGCTCGGATAACGAATCAGCTAACCATTTCCGACAATCACATTGTGTCAAAATTGTGTCATTGTTCACGATCGGCAGGATAATGCCAAGCATTTTGTGGATTGAAGGTGCTGAGAATATTCAAGCCAAGCAAACGGGATGAAGAAGTAACGTTCTATTAGAGGTTGAAGGGCATTGCTGCGAAGTTCAAGACTTTTGTACCGATATCATTGGCGACACTTACAAAACACATTTTTTTATTCAGGAATTTGTATCCATTTTTGTGCAGAGTATTGTGAGAGTTCAATCAATGGTGGAAAAGATTAGGGAAAATGGGGAGTTCCCAATGCCTCAGGAGCTTCAAAATATGTTGTTCGCGGCAAGATTTTCGTTGTTTGAAGCGCTCTGATGCGTAAGCATGAATTTGCCTAGATGAGGGGAACTGTCGACGCAAAGAGCGTTTGGGAGTTTGGAGTTCTGATACTGGGAGCGCACGTCGCCAATGTTAACGAGGGGGTCTTGTGTCGGTTGGCGGTGACGGAAGCAGAATCTGCGGCGTTGTCAGAAATGGGAAAACGAGTGGAAATCATTCTTTAGGCAAGTGACCCGGTCGACATGGCCGGGTCACTTTTTTGTTCCAGTGTTCTTGGCCATCCAGTCTGACCAGTCGCCGGGGGTGTCCAGATCAAAGCGGGCTCGGATGCCCGGCAAAGGAACAAGATGAACTCGGTCAGAATGCCTACGAACCACAGGTGAAGCTCCGTCGTCACCGGTGAGGGAACTCAGCTCCGGCCAGAGTGAGCGGTGGAAAATCACCGGATGACCGGGTTCACCTGTCTGTGTTGCACCGCGCCAGATCAGGTTGCCGGGATAGTCATCAACCGCGCGCATAACCTGCTCCAGATTTTTACTGGTCAGATCCGGCAGATCAGCGAGGAGCACCATTGCTGCGGGCGCGCCTGAAGGTAAGGCGGCCAAGGCGCGGCGCAGACTTGCATTCATTCCTTCATGTGCATCGGGAACACTAACCGCCCGCGCCGGTAATCCCCGCAAAGCTGTATGGCGCGGATGCGGTTCGGGGGGGAGCGCGACGATGACCGGACCAGCAGTCATCGCAATCTGTGCGCTGCGGCGCAACAGCGGGCAACCGTCGATCTCGCGCATTAGCTTATCTTCGCCGCCCATGCGGCTGGATTGACCGGCGGCCAGAAGGATGATGGGTATCTTGTTCACCCCGCCAATTCTACCTGGTATGTGGGGATTGTCATCCACGCATCCGCGCGCCTTCCGCGTCAAACAGTGGGGTCATGATCACCCACGCCTTGCGCATTTCTCCCAGGATTTCGATCTTTACTTCCAACCTCTCGGTTATGCGGTCAACGGGCAAGAAACCCTGCGCAATGGATTTTCGGGAGTAATGCGAATATCCACCCGAAGTACAGAAACCGACAACCTCGCCATCCAGCCAGATTGGTTCATAAGCATTTACGTCCGCGTCGTCGGCATCAACCTCAAACGCCACCAGTTTTCGCGCAATACCCGCGTTGCGTTCCGCCTCGGCGGCCGCGCGACCGATGAAATCGGCATTTTTTCTGAACGAGATGAACCTGTCCAGCCCGGTTTCTGCGGCGGTGTAATCAGGGGAAAATTCGGCCATCCATGAGCCAAAGAACTTGTCCAAGCGCAGACTCATCATCGCGCGCATTCCAAAAGGTGTCATGCCGAGCGGCTCGCCCGCCTGCCACAGCGACCACCAGAGCTGTCGCTGGGCCATCGGATCGCAATAGATCTCGTACCCCAAATCGCCGGTATAGCTGACGCGCTGAACGATGCAGTCGGTCATGCCGACGGTCATTCGACGTACTTCCATGAAACGCATGTCGTTAATGTCGATCCGGGTGCAAGCGGTCAAAACCTCACGCGCCTTGGGGCCCGCAATCTGGAATCCATTCCGTTTGTCGCTGATATTCTCGATAGTTACTCCACTCTGTGCATGTTGTAAGAACCAGCGCATGTGGAAGGCCTGACTGCCATAGGAGGCAGTGAGTTGGAACTCGTTGTCGCTTAGGCAGGAAACCGTGAAATCGCCGATCAACTTGCCCTTGGGGGACAACATGGGGGTCAGACTCAGGCGTCCGGGTTGCGGAATGCGGCCCGCCATAATCCGGTCCAGCCATGTCCGCGCGCCTGCACCCTTGATCAGGTATTTGCCAAAATTGTGGACCTCGTTGATGCCTACGCCCTCGCGCACGCCTCGCACCTCGCGTCCCGTGGCCTCGAACGCGTCCGAGCGTCGAAAGGACGGAGTTTCATATCCCGGCTCGTCGCCTTGAGCGAAGTAATTCACCACCTCAAGCCCGTATTGCTGCCCCCAGACCGCGCCCATGTCGCTGAAGATGTCATACATCGGAGTGGTGCGATTGGGTCGCGCGGCGGGCAGCTCCTCGTTCGGATAGGCGACCGAGAAGCGTTTCTGGTAGTTCTCGATCACTTTGGGCCGCGTATAGCCCGGGCTGATCCAGTCACCGAAGCGGGCAACATCCATGGCCATAACGTCGCGCTCGGGCTCGCCCTCTATCATCCACTGCGCCAGTGTAAGGCCGACACCGCCGCCCTGGCTGAATCCGGCCATGACACCGCAAGCCGACCAGTAGTTGCGCACACCAGGAACCGGACCGACCAAAGGGTTGCCGTCGGGCGCAAAGGTGAATGGGCCGTGGATCACCGATTTCACGCCGGCCTCGGCGAGTACCGGGAAACGGCGGTAGGCAAATTCGATCGCGTCGGTGATCTTGTCGAAATCGTCAGGCAGCAGTTCATGCCCGAACTCCCACGGGGTGCCATCTACTGCCCAGGGCTTGCAGGGCTGTTCGTAAAATCCGATGCACAACCCGCGCCCCTCTTGCCGAAGATAGCTTTCGCCAGCGGGGTCCATAACATGCGGATGCTCGCCGCCCGCATCGATGATCGCCTCGATCTGGGGGATGGTGTCGGTGACCAGATACTGATGCTCCATCGGGTGCAGCGGGAAATAGATGCCCGCCATCGCACCCACCTCGCGCGCCCAGAGGCCGCCCGCATTGACCAAATACTCGGCATGGATGGTGCCCTTGTCGGTGACCACGTCCCAGGTGCCGTCCGAACGCTGATTGGTCTCGCGCACCATGCAATGAGTCTCGATGGTGGCACCGCCCATGCGCGCGGCCTTGGCATAGGCATGGGTGGTGCCGGATGGGTCGAGATGACCGTCGAGCGGATCGTAGAGCGCGCCGATGATGCCGTCGGTATTGGCGATAGGGGCAATCTTCCTGATTTCTTCCGGTCCGATGATTTCGGTTTCAAGCCCCATGAACCGGTGTTTGGCGCGCTCGGCCAGCAACATGTCGAACCGGTCGCGATTGTCCGCCAGCGTGATGCCGCCCACATGGTGCAACCCGCAGGACATGCCTGTGATCTCTTCCAGTTCCTTGTACAACCGAATCGTATAGCCCTGAAGCGCCGCCATGTTGGTGTCACCGTTCAACGTATGAAACCCGCCGGCTGCGTGCCAGGTGGACCCGGACGTCAGTTCGGAGCGTTCAAGCAGCATCACATCCGACCAGCCCAGCTTGGTAAGATGATACAGAACGGAACATCCGATGACACCGCCGCCAATCACGGCCACCTGACATGTGGTTTTCATTTGGAACTCCCTAATTGTGGCCCGACTGTGCAAAGGCTGTTATGGGTCTTCTTTTCAAAATACGACCAGAATTGTCGCCGTCATCAATCGGTGCTGCGCAAGGGGGAGATTTGGACAATCCAGACCGCTATCAAAGGAGCAGCCACGGTTATGACAGCCACCGTGATCATCAGCATCCCAAGCTCTGAATAGTCTGCCGGGGTGGTCACAAGACCACCGTCGTCCTTGACCTCGCGGGTGATGGTGAAAATCTGGTTGAGGTATTTTGTGCCGAGACTGGAGGCGGAAAGCGCCAGATTGGTGAAGGAGGCCATCACCGCAAAGAAGGTGGCCTTGAGTGCGGGTGGGGCATTGCGGGCGATCCATGCCAGCATGGGGATCATCGAGATCTGACCGAGTGGGGATTCGACGGCGGTGTTGACCATGGCGATGAAGCGGGCATCCACGACGCCGCCAGTCATGGCTGATGTCCAGTGGTGGACACCGAAGTACAACCCGATGCCCGGCAGCGACAGAATACCTGCGGCGATGCTGAGCAGAATCACGATATCAGCGATGGTCTTCGAAGCCATTAAAGGGCGGAGAACCACCATACCGACCAATGTCAGAACGGAAGTGATCAGATAGAGGACCGACAGGAACTGCTGGTCGAAACCCAGGACATCGATTTCAAACCAGGTCGAACCCGCTCCGTTCAGGGGAACCGCACGAAAGACGAACACGATAACGGCAGTTCCGACCAGAGCCCGCGCTTTGGCTAACTCCAGATTGCGGATGAGTTGCCGCATCAGAGTCAGCACGATGCCCATGGAACCGGCAAAGACGATTTCCTGCGAATAGGGGACATCCGTCAAACCGACCGCGAGGGTCATGACGATGAAAACTGCACCTCCGGTGAAGTACCAGTGGTTAAGTTTGACGGGTTCGCCACCGGGATCAAAATGCGCGATGGCCCGATGAAGTTCCATGCCACCCGAGATCAGCTTGCGGATCGCTCGACGTTTTTGGGTTGTGGCAAGAAGCACACCGGAGATCGAAATGCACGGGATCAGCTGCGCAAGAAGATAAACCTCGCCATAGACCGTGGCCTTTTCCGCTTCGGGCAAAGTTTCAATCCCGGCAAACAGCCAGATATTCAGCAAGGCCACAGTGCTTGCACCACCGATCAGGGCAAACCGGCCCAGCGTCTGCATCGTGGTATGCAGGGCGCGTTCGGTGTCTTCGTTCAATCGGTTCCCGTCGGCATCGGTGCGCGGCACGGCTTCGACCGACATGGCGTCGGCCACCGCGTCCTGAACCACATAACCGCAGGGGGCAAGGATGACCGACAGCACATACCAGGCGGTGACCGACATGATTTCGGGCATCCAGGCAAGCCGCGTGGCCAATCCGAACATGATCAGGAAACTGGCTGCAATCAGGGTCGCGCCGACGTAGATGAGGAAGGTCTTCCAACGCCAAATCAGATCGACCAGATGACCCAGTGGCATCTTCAACGCCCACGGCAGACCGGCCCAGAAGGCTAGACCCGCAATGAATGCTGCTGAGACATCGAGATATTCCTTGATGAAGAAGGTGCCTACGATCGCTGTCAGCCCCTGCGCCCCGGCTCCGAAATAGATCATCAGCGGGGGTAGGAAGGACCAGCGAAACTGGCGGCCCAAGTCAAGAACAACCGCGTCGAACCACACTGCAAGACGCGCAACGGCAGTCATAGTCGCCGGATCTTTAGACCGGTAATGCGATTGCCTTCTCGTGCGGTCACCTCGAAGCGGAACCCGTGGAAGGCGAAGACCTGTCCCACCGTCGGGATCATCTGGGCCTCGTGGATGACAAGGCCCGCGATGGTGTTGGCTTCCTCATCGGGCAACGCCCAGTCCATGGCGCGGTTGAGGTCGCGGATGGTCATCGAAGCTTCGACAAGGAACTGGCCATCGTCGGTGCGGGTGACCGCCAGATCCTCATCCAGATCGAATTCATCAGTGATTTCGCCCACGATCTCTTCGAGGATGTCTTCTAGAGTAATCAGACCGCGCAGTGAGCCGTATTCGTCCACCACCAGTGCGAAATGGCTGTGTATGCGCAGAAATTCCCGCATTTGGTCGTCAAGCGTAGTAGTTTCGGGAACGAAATAGGGGGCATTGGCGACCTTGGTAATGTCAAAGGACTTGAGCCGTTCGGCGTCGCCCTCGGTCCCACCGACTTGGGCGTACATGGCACGGAACAGATCCTTGGCGTGCACGACGCCGATGATGTTTTCAAGGTCGCCACGATAGACCGGAAGCCGCGTATGCGGGCTTTGCAAGCATTGCTCCAAAATCGCTTCGGGTCCGGCATCGGCGTCGATCATCTGGATGTTGGAACGGTGCAACATGATCTCTTCGACAGTGCGATCGCCGAGATCAAGCGCACCAAGAATGCGGTCGCGGTCTTCCTTTTCGACGACCCCCTCGGAATGGCCCAATTGCAACGCACCGGCAATTTCCTCGCGCACCGCCAGGATGTGGCTGTCGGGGTCGATCTGAACGCCGAACAGGCGCAGCACGCCGCGCACCAACAGGCGGACGGCGGCCACTACCGGGGCAAAAAGCGTCACGATCACACTAATTGCGGGTGCCACCCATGCGGCAGCTTTTTCGGCATTGGTGATAGCGTAGGTCTTGGGCAGCACTTCGGCAAAGACCAGAACCAGCACCGTCATAACCAGAGTCGCCAGCGCCACGCCGCTTTCGCCAAATGCCCTTGTGAACAGGGCCGTCGCCAACGAGGCAGACAGGATGTTGACTAGGTTGTTGCCCAGTAAGACTGATCCGATGAGGCGTTCGTTGTCTTCGGTGATGTCCAGAGCTTTTTGCGCACCACGAGAGCCCTTGTCGGCCTGCGCCCGCAATTTACCGCGCGACGAGGCCGTCAATGCAGTTTCCGACCCCGAGAAAAAGCCCGAAAGCACGAGCAAAAACAGGATGGCGCAAGTGGTTATCCAGAATGCGCCGTCAAAAGCGGAAGTGGTCGCGTCCATCGGTCCTTCGTTTCCTTGGTGTTGCAACCGTTATGGGGCCGGTGCCGTTCCCGATCAAGGGGTTAGCCTTTGTTCCTGGCCAAAGGATGATGCTCCAGCACTAGTTCCTTGAGTCGTTCATCCAGAACATGGGTATATATTTCTGTTGTGGCCACGTCGGCATGACCGAGCAATGTCTGAATCGATCGCAAGTCGGCGCCGTTGGCCAGAAGATGCGTGGCGAATGCGTGGCGCAAGGTATGCGGCGTCACCTTGTTCGGCGGCACCCCTCCGGCAACCGCGAATTCCTTGATCAGCAGATAGAAACGATGCCGTGTCAGGTGACCGGACTTGCCGCGCGATGGAAACAGATACTTTGAAGGTTTGCAGCCGTTCGAGGTTTTTTCGCCTTCGACAGTGTCACGCTCAGTCAGCCAACTTGCCATTGCATCGCGGGCAGGCGGGGAAAGTGGCACCATCCGTTCCTTTCCACCTTTGCCGAGGATCAGTAACATGCGCGGGTCGCCCCGTGCCGAGGACACTGGCAGTGACACCAGTTCGCTCACCCGCATACCGGTGGCATAGAGCAGTTCCATCAGGCAGGTATTGCGCAGACGGTCTGTGATCGAGCGTCCGCTGCAGCGCGCAGCACCAAGCAGACGGTCCACCTCGGTCACTTCAAGGGTCTTGGGAAGACGCTTCTGGCGGCCCGGTCCTCGGATCTGGATGGCTGGATTTGTTTCGCGCCATCCTTCCTCGAACGCAAAACGATAAAGCTGCTTGATTGCCGACAGGCGGCGTGCGCGCGTCGACCGGGCCATTCCTTGTGCGTCACAATCAATCAGATAGGCCTCGACCTGGTTTCGGTCGGCCTCGTCAAAGCTGGAGTTTTGTTGATCAAGCCATCCGGCGAAATCCATGAGGTCACGGCCATAGGCAAGCAGCGTATTGGTGGCAGCACCCAGTTCCGCAGCCTGGGCTTCGAGGAAGGTTGAAATCCAAAGCTCTGACGTGCTTGGCCCCGCCATGGTTAGGCTCCGTTCACGATCAACAACTGCAGGGCGGCTCGGCGAGCGGTATCTTCCAGCCCAACGTGACGAAACGCTGCCAATGCGCCAGTCAGGTCCACCACGTTGCCACGCGCTCCGTGTGCGAATAGGGACATAGAGACAAGTATTGCCTCACCCAGTCTTCCTTCGATCAAAAGTTGTTCGATCTCAGGTGGGATCTGTGTTGTCTGTTTGAACCCTGAGGAGATGGCCGTCGCCCGGACCGAAGGTGCGGTGGCCTGATATGGTCGCCCTTTTGCCAGCATGGCAAGAAAGGTGTTTTCGCTACTTTCGTCTGGCTGTGACTGAGCAGCGGTTTCATAATTTTCTGAGAGCAGAAGGATACGCCAACGCAACGTGTCTACCTTGGGATCGGGCAGGTGCATGACGGACAATTGTTCGGCGAACAGATCGGCAAAGGCAACTTGCAGACCGACTCCTGACATTGCCACCCAAACGACCGGAAGCGTTTTAGTAATCGCCGTCGCGTTTCCGGTCGACAGCGCCGTCTCGAACCGCTGGATGGCAGAAACACGATCCCAAACGCCGCCCGATGCGGCCGGAGCACGTTCAGTGTAGAGTCCCAGCAACTGGTTGGGAGACAGCGAACCGATCCGTGTCAGTCGCTCGGCAGCCTCTATTTGAGCTTTCCACCCCGCCACGTCACGCAGATCCGCCGTTGCATAGGCGCGGGGGAGCGAAGCCGTGGGTAGGCGTTCGCCGATCGACTCAAAAAGACGGAAGGTCAGAGGATTGGGATGCTGTGGCTGAGGTAGTGGCGGTGCGCCCTCGAATAGTTCGGGGCTGAGAAACCGGTCGAGCAGGGCCATTTCATCGGGTGGCAGAAGGTCGAGCGCATGAGCGGCTTCGAGCGTTAGCGCGGCTGAAGACCAGTCACCTCGGCGAACCTTGCAGAAAATCTGAGCGGTATAGTCTTGTGACAGGTAGGGTTGGGCGGTCAGGGCCGAACAACTCCGATCTTCGTCGCCCGTCAGAAGAGTAGCGTCGAACCACCGCGCAAAGCGTCCGACCGTATCCGTCGGGCCGGCCAGTTGTGCCAAGGCCTGGGCCGGGTCGGTCGCGCCAAGCTGCATCAGGCGGTCGAGGCGCGCCAACAACAGCGTTTCGCCAGCACCGGACCCTGCAGGCGCGCGGGATTCGGTCAGCAGCAAGGTAAACAGCAACCGCTGCATCGCTGCATTATCGCGCACTGGCACGCTTGTTAGCATTTCAGCGATATACTCGGGTTCGCTGCCTTGCCACAAATCCGGAGGGAGCCCGGTCACCTTGGATGACACCAGTCCGATCGGACGCGAGATTGCCTGTAGCGAAGTGACCTCAACTTGGGGGTGTATGCCGGTTTGTGTTACTGGAGGTTCCAGCAACACAGTTCCGGGCAGGTTCTGGGGTGGGTCGTTCAGCCAGTCGATGGCCGACAAAGGTTGCTGTGCTGACGCTGTACCACCCAGGAGCAACGCAACAAGCGCGGTCCTAGTCAACATTCAGGATCACCGGTTCGTGAATCTCGCTTTGTTTGGCCGAGAAATCCACGCCAAAAAAAGGCCCCAGATAAGCATAGCCAACAAGGCCTATGAAGACGATACACAGGACGTAGACTACGAATTTGATTAGACGCTTCATTGCCTGACACTGCCCCAATTTACTCTTTTGCCCAAGTTATAACTTCCATTTTCTGCAAGATCACGTCATTCACGGTGAAATGAGCGAAATTAAGCATAATCCGGACCGAACGGGTAAGACTCTGGCCTTTGACCTGCACAAAACAGTGGTTATGGTGGGGATGATGGGGGCTGGTAAGACCGCTGTAGGGCGGGCCTTGGCTGTGCGACTGGGTGTTCCCTTTCTTGACAGCGACGCCGAAATCGAATCGGCGGCCAACATGACCATCCCGGAAATATTCGAACGCGACGGGGAGCCGTTCTTTCGGCAGAAAGAAAGCCAGGTCATCAGCCGTCTGCTGGATGAGGAAAGTGGCATATTGTCGACCGGAGGTGGCGCATTTCTGCGTGAGGACAACCGTCGGATGATCTCGGACCGGGGAGTGTCGGTTTGGTTGCGTGCGGACCTGAACGTGTTGTGGAACAGGGTGCGGCACAAAGATACCCGACCTTTGCTGCGCACTTCTGATCCACGTGCGACGTTGCGCGCGTTGTATGATGCGCGGGTGCCGATTTATGCCAAGGCTGACCTGGTCGCGGATTCGGATGGTGAGACCTCGATCGAACAGATGGTGGATCGGGTGGTGTCAGCCTTGTTGACGCGCCCGGATGTTCTGGAACGGAAATAATGCATCAAACCGTACATGTCGTGTTGGGCGAACGTTCTTATGACGTGGAGATTGGCCCGGACCTTCTGGCACACGCGGGTGCGCGGATCGCACCTTTGCTAACGCGACCGAAGGTTGCGGTTCTGACCGATGAAACGGTTGCAGCGCTACATCTCGAGGCGTTGGGTTCAGGTTTGGCTGCCTCTGGGATCCAGATGACATCACTGGCGTTGCCTGCCGGTGAGGCCACCAAAAGCTGGCCGCATTTCGAACGAGCGGTCGAATGGTTGCTGGCAGAAAAGATCGAACGCCGCGATGTGGTGGTGGCATTTGGTGGTGGTGTCATCGGCGATCTGGCAGGGTTCGCCGCTGCCGTTTTGCGGCGCGGTGTGCGTTTCGTGCAAATCCCGACCACGCTGCTGGCGCAGGTGGACAGTTCGGTGGGTGGAAAGACGGGGATCAATGCGCCTCAGGGCAAGAACCTGATCGGTTCCTTCCACCAACCTTCGCTAGTGCTGGCTGATACCGCGGTTCTGGGAACTTTGACGACACGAGACTTCCTGGCGGGCTATGGCGAGGTCGTGAAATACGGTCTGTTGGGCGACGCGGTTTTTTTTGACTGGCTTGAGATCAATGGTCCAGTCCTGTCCGGTGGCGATATGGCTTCACGTGTGCAGGCAGTGACCCGTTCGGTACAGATGAAGGCCGACATTGTTGCGCGTGACGAGACCGAACAGGGGGACCGCGCTTTGCTCAATCTCGGGCATACGTTCTGTCATGCGCTGGAGGCGGCAACTGGCTATTCTGATCGTCTATTGCATGGCGAAGGTGTTGCCATCGGCTGTGCGTTGGCTTTCGAGCTTTCGGCGCGGCTGGGCCTGTGTTCACAGGAAGATCCGAGCCGCGTGCGGGCGCATCTCAAGGCGATGGGGATGAAGACTGACCTGGCCGACATTCCCGGCGACCTGCCCGGGGCCGAAGCTCTGGTCGATTTGATGGCGCAGGACAAGAAGGTGATCGATGGGCAGCTTCACTTTGTCCTTTCTCGCGGGATTGGAAGCGCTTTCGTGACCTCGGATGTGCCTCGTGACGCGGTTTCGAGATTACTTGAGGATGCGCTGGCGAACTGTTGATATTTCAGTGTTTCCGCCCCGTTATGACCATCAATTCTCCGATGTTCTCACGGGTTATGTAACCAACCATGTGACCATTTTCGGCGCGCACTGCGATGGCGGGTGCACCTTGGTGCAAAGCGTCTAGGACTTCTTCCAGTCCGGCAGTGAGATGGACCGACGGGATCTCTTCATCCATGATCGAGGTCGCAGGATCTGAACGTGGGTGATCCCCGGCAAGAGCAGCAAACAGACGTCCGCGCGTTACGAAACCCATCAGATCGCCAGAAGCGCCGAGAACCGGGAATTCGTGCTGTGTCGTGTGGATGACGGCTTGTGCTGCGGTACCCAACGTATCGGTGGGTGAAAGAGATTCGAAACTTGTGATCATCGCGTCGCGGGCCAGCATTCGCCGCGCCACGGCCCGCAACGCTACGTCCTGACTTTCTGCATTGGCGGCGATGAACACGAAAAGTGCAATTAGAACCAGGATCGGATTGCCCGAACTCAGCCCCGCAAAGCCAAGCATGAAGGCCACCATCTGACCGGCCAACGCCGCGACGCGGGTAGCCTTGACCCGATCCATCGCCATGCACAGAAGCGCGCGAAACACCCTCCCGCCGTCCATCGGGAAGGCTGGGATCATGTTGAACAGCGCCAGAAACAAGTTCACAAAAGCCAGCCGGCTGAGAAAGTCGATCTGCGCGTTGTCGATCTGCGCCAGGGTTTCGACGTCCATACCCGCGCCAAGTAAAACGAGGACCATCCAGATTACGACATTTACAGCCGGTCCTGCGAGTGCGACAAGAACCTCCTGCATCGGCTTTTCGGGCATCCGTTCCAGCCGCGCCAGCCCGCCGATGGGCAGAAGCGTGATGTCCGGTGTCTTGATACCGTATCGCCGAGCCGTCAGGGCATGGCCGAATTCATGCGCTACTACGCAGGCGAAGAGTGCCAGCACAAACGCGATGTTTTCGACGGCGGCGGGCATGCCGCCATTCGAATAGGCCGAAAACCCGACCCATGCGAGAAGAAGGAAAAAGGTAATGTGGACCCTCAGTTCCGAGCCGAACAGGCGACCGAGAGAGAAGGACCACGTCATATTGAACCTCTGTTGTTAGAACGGGATCTCGTCGTCGTCGATCCCGCCCGAGGCCGGGGCAGGACTTCCGGACGGGCCGTCATAGGGATCACCTTGAGGGCCGCTTCCGTAGCCGCCACTATATCCGCCACCAGCCTGACCGCCGCCATAGCCACCGCCTTCGCCGCGGTTATCGAGCATGACTAGGGTGGCGTTGAAGCCTTGCAGAACCACCTCTGTTGAATAGCGATCCTGACCGGATTGATCCTGCCATTTACGCGTCTGCAACTGACCTTCGAGATAAACCTTTGAACCCTTGCGCAAGTACTGTTCGGCAACACGGACCAAACCCTCGTTAAAGATTGCGACCGAATGCCATTCGGTCCGCTCACGGCGTTCGCCGGTATTACGATCTTTCCAGGTTTCGGATGTCGCGATGCGCAGGTTGCAAACCTTGCCGCCGTTTTGGAAGGTGCGAACCTCGGGATCGCGGCCCAGATTTCCGACCAGAATGACTTTATTGACCGAGCCTGCCATGTATTTCCCCGTTCATTTTACGATACTCTGCGAATCTGAACGATCCGTCCACGTGACCCTATACGTCCTGTGACATGGTTAAAACACCGTTGATATGGCACAGGTGATGACAGAGTGATCTGACGCCGCTTTTAATTCAACGCGAATCTCCTATACTGCGGCCCGAGGTTTAACGACCAGGCTAGGTAGAATGCGCAGGCTTTTCAGCGGCATCGCGATTAGTTCATTGTTGTTTGCATCGGCTCCGGTGCACAGCGATGTGTTGTCGACCAAAAATCGCCGTGACATATTTCGCAATCAGGCCAAGGTATTAGATAGCCGAGCGGCAGTTCAATACAAGGACTCCACTCGGCTAAAACCAAAAAGCGAGCATAGTGGCTTCGACAAGCGCTACACCGGGAAATACCGGGGCCTGTATCTGGAAATGGCGAGGTCGGCTGCACGCCTGCACAATGTTCCAGAGGAGTTGTTTCTTCGTCTCGTCCAGCAGGAAAGCGGGTGGAACCCACATGCTAAGTCGCACAAGGGAGCGTTGGGGCTGGCGCAGCTTATGCCGCAGACGGCGCAGCTTTTGGGTGTGAACCCGAATGACCCGAAACAGAATTTGGAAGGCGGTGCACGGTATCTGTCCTGGCAGTTCCGCAAGTTCAAATCCTGGCGCTTGGCACTGGCGGCCTATAATGCCGGGCCGGAAGCGGTCGAGAAACACGGCGGGGTACCGCCATATCAAGAAACTCGCAACTACGTTAAGGCGATTTGGGGCAGCTGACGATTGCATGCTGCAGAGCGGCGTGTCTGCCCCTTGATTGGATTGAACCGTGGCGGTTACAATTTTTCCTGTCTGTAAAAGGGAATTGTTGCCGCCTAATGTCTGTTGATCGCCCAGAAATCCCGTCTGCAACATTGGCCAACTGGCAGAAATTGGTCGATCTTGTTGCCCGGCTTGCAGATGTTCCGGCCAGTCTGATCATGAAAACTGATGCACCCGATCATACCGTGTTGGTGACATCCGATAATCCAGATAATCCTTATCCGGTTGGCATGGGGTTCCGGCTGCATCCCAAGCTTTACTGTCAAGGAGTGTTGGCTCGTGATGGGGAACTGGTCGTCGAAGACGCCGCCTGCGATCCCGACTGGCGGGACAACGAAGATCTGGAACACGGAATGACATTTTATATCGGATTGCCGCTGAAATGGCCCGATGGGGGACTCTTTGGCACCATTTGTGTGCTGGACCGCCAGCGCAACCGCAGGGCGCTTTTGTTTCGTGAAGGGCTGAATCAGTTTGCACGCATGGTCGAGTCGGATTTGGCCTTGCTTCAAGAGGTTTACCTGCGCCGGGAATTGGAGGGCAAGCTGAACGAAACGCTTGTGCATCTGGAAAACCGAGTGCAGAAACGAACGCGTGAGTTGCAGGAAACCAATACTGCACTGCGGGTTCTGCTGAGCAGCGTTGAAGACGAGCGAAAAAAGCGGGATACCGAGATTCTGGAACAGGTCAAAAGCATGGTTTTGCCTTATCTCGACAAACTGCGAAGCCAAACCGGCGTGTCCGAGGCATATGAAATCTATCTCGATCTGGCTGAGCGCAATCTTCGCGAAATCACCTCCTCCATGTCCGACAAGTTGTCGGATGCGTTTTCGGTCATGACTCCAACGGAGATCGAGATCGCCCAGATGGTGATGTCGGGTAAAACGACAAAAGACATCGCCAAGGCTCTGTCGCGCGAGACGTCCACAGTTGATTTCCACCGCAACAACATTCGCCGCAAGCTTGGTCTTGAGGGGCGGGGGCGAAACCTGCGGAGCCACCTGCTCGCGATTTCGTGAACAGGAAATAGGGGGATTTCCCCCGCAATACCCCCCGATTTTTCCGGTCTGAGCATCGGGGTCCCACCTTGTTAACCTGTTTGAGACGACCGCAATTGGTCGTCGAATTCAACAGGGAGACAAGAATATGGATCGCAAGGATCTTAAGCCGACGTTGCTAAGGGGCGATAAGGGTAATCTTGCACCGGGCCTGTCGCGCCGCTCGTTCTTCATGGCAGCTGGTGCAGTCGGAGTCAGTGCCGGTGCGGCTGTGGTAGGGGCAAAACCTGCGCAAGCGCAATCGCAGGCGTGGTTGCAGCCGGGCAACAATAATCGCGTAATCGGGATGCAGGGAGCGACCGGACAGGCCAGTACCGGTGCGGTCGGTATCGACTATTTCGGCCATTGCGCCATCAAGATTACTTCGCCCAGCGGCGCAACGGTGCTGTTTGATCCATGGCGCGATGACCCGTCGGGCGCATGGGGGCTTTGGTTCCGTAATGAGTTTCCGCAGATCCCAGTGGACATCACGATGTCGACCCACGCCCATTTCGACCACGACGCCATTGAACGGCCGAATTCGACGATGGTTCTGGACCGGATGGTCGGCAACTTCGAGTTCGCAGATATCAAGATCACAGGATTTGCCGATAAGCACGCCTGCGTCGCTCCTGGCTGGTATAGCTGGACAGATGCGCTTGCCGAATTCGGTGTCGACGCCTGCCCGCCGAACAATCCGGGTCATATGGATATGGTGGTCTATCTGGTCGAAACCGGCGGAATTCGTACTCTGATCTGGGGCGACAATCGGCACAACCCACCGCAGGAATTCTGGGATGCCGTGGGGCAGGTGGATGTCCTGACCCTTCCGGTCGATGGCTCGCAGCACATACTGAGCTATGGGCAGGGCAATGACATCGTCGCAAAGCTGAAACCCAAGATTATAATCCCGACCCATTACCTGAACGAAGTTACGTCTTATACTCTGACGACGCTGCAATCGGCGGATGAGTGGGTGAAAGGACAACAGAGCTACAAGATGCTCGACAGTGCCAGCCTCTCGCTCGAAGCTGGCGAAATCGCGGGCATGAACCAAGAGTTCATGTATTTCGGCAGCAACGTGGCGACCGGATAAATCAACCACCAGACCCAGCCGGATTTGCTCTCCAATCCGAGCAGGACGACGTTCTCACTCCTTCCTACTCTTGGGCAACGGAAAAGGGCCAGGCTTTGCCTGGCCCTTTGACGTGGCGTCCGTTTTCGGGCGCTATTATTCGGCAGCGATCTTGATGACCGGTTCCATGCGGGCGAGAACATCTTCGGACAGATGGCATTTGATCTGATGTCCAGCTTCCAGCATCTTGACCGGAGGTACGTCTTTTTCACACAAGCCGCCCGGCACTTCCGATTTCCAACGACAGCGGGTTTGGAATGGGCATCCCGGCGGCGGGTTCATGGCCGAGGGAATGTCGCCTTCAAGCACGATGTGCTTTTTCTCGATCGAAGTGTCGGCAATCGGGACCGCTGAAAGCAGCGCTTCGGTATAGGGGTGATAGGGCGGGCTGAAGACCTGATCTGTTGATCCAAGTTCGACCACATGGCCCAGATACATCACCATCACGCGATCACTTAGGTAGCGGACGATTGACAGGTCGTGGCTGATAAACAACAGCGTCGTTTTGTGCTCGCGCTGAATCTCCATCAAAAGATCCGTCACTGCGGCCTGGACCGACACATCCAGTGCCGAGACTGGCTCGTCCGCAACCACGATGCGCGCGTCACCGGCAAAGGCGCGGGCAATACCAACGCGCTGTTTTTGCCCCCCCGAAAGCTGTCGTGGCATCCGGTCGGCAAAGGCGCGGGGCAGTTTTACCAAGTCGAGAAGTTCTAGCATCCGCTTCTTGCGCTCGGCCTCAGAATTTCCAACGCCAAAGATTTCGAGCGCGCGGATTATCTGCCGACCCACCGTCATCGACGGGTTCAGGGTGTCAAACGGGTTCTGGAAAACCATCTGAACTTCACCCACCGTTTTGGCATCGCGTTCTTCGATCGGAACCTGTTCGATATTGCGATTATCCAGAAGGATCTGGCCGTCTGTGGCAGTCTCCAGACCCATCAGGACCTTGGCAAAGGTGGACTTTCCGCAGCCCGACTCGCCAACTATGGCCAGCGTTTCAGATTCGTGGGCCTCGAAACTCAGGGTTTCGTTGGCCTTGACGACCTTGGTTTCGCCGCCGCCGAACAGTGCGTTGGCCGCCACCTCGTAATACTTTTTAAGGTTGTCTATCTTCAGCACCGTCTTGCCGATCGCGGCCTTTTCTTTCTGTTCGCCGACAGTGATCGGGGCATTCCAGTCGATTTCCTGAAACTTCAAACAGCGGGTATGGTGCCTGTCATTGCCAGGAACCACTGACATCACGATATCCCGCGCGTCGCAGCGGCCCTCCTCGAAATAGTCGCAGCGCGGGCCGAAATTGCATCCGGGCGGGCGTTCGTGGGGCAGGGGGAAGTTGCCAGGTATTGCCACCAGCGGGCGCGAATTCTTGTCGGCGCCGGGCAACGGGATCGATCGGAACAGAGCCTGCGTATAGGGATGCTGCATCTCGTCAAAGACATCCTTGATCGAGCCGCGCTCGACTGCCTCGCCAGAATACATCACGCAAAGCCGGTCGCAGGTTTCCAGAACCAGGCCGAGGTTGTGGCTGATAAACAGCATCGAAGTGCCGTATTTCTTGCCCAGATCCTTGACGAGTTCGACCACGGCGGCTTCTACGGTCACGTCAAGTGCGGTCGTCGGCTCGTCGAGGATAAGCAGTGCCGGTTTCGACATTAGTGCCATCGCAATCACGATCCGCTGTTGCTGGCCACCCGACAGCTGGTGCGGAAAGCTGTTCAGCATCCGCTCGGGGTCTGGCAGACGCACGTCTGTCACCACCTCCAGCGCGCGGGCATAGGCTTCTTCGGTGCTGACGCCTTCATGGATCATCGGAACTTCCATCAGCTGCTTGCCGATTTTCATCGCCGGGTTCAGCGAGGCCATCGGCTCCTGATAGATCATTGCGATCTCGTTGCCGCGGATGTCGCGCAGCTCTTCGGCGCTCATCTGACTTAAATCGCGTCCCTTGAACTTGATCGTACCGCCAACGATACGGCCATTCTTGCCCAGGTCCTGCATGACGCCAAGGGCGACAGTAGATTTGCCGCAACCGGATTCACCCACCAGCCCCACAGCCTCACCTGGCTGAACACTGACCGAAAAATCCATCACGGCCGGAATTTCGCGCAAGCGGGTGAAGAAGGAAATCGACAGCTTGTCAATCTCCAGGATCGGGCCGTCATATTCCGCCATTTTGTTCATTTTGTCGTTCTCCCAGATAAAGCTGGATAGATCCTTCTTCATCTTTTCGAAAATACTCCGGGGGTCCGGGGGCAGGGCCCCCGGCCTCGATCACATCAGTCCTTCAGACTTTCTTCACGCAGGCCATCCGCCAGCAGGTTCAATCCAAGAACCAGCGACAACAGAGCCAGTGCCGGCGGCAAAGCCGGGTGGAGGTAGATTGACAGGAGCTTGCGGCCCTCGTTGATCGTCGAGCCCCAGTCTGGGCTTTCCGGTGGAAGGCCCAACCCGAAGAAACCCAAGGTTCCCAGAAGGATGGTCGTGTATCCGATACGCAGGCAGAAATCCACGATCAACGGGCCACGTGCATTGGGGAGAATTTCCCACAGCATGATGTACCAAGGTCCTTCGCCACGAGTCTGGGCGGCAGCTACATAGTCGCGGGTCTTAATGTCCATCGCCAGACCACGTACGATGCGGAACACCGTGGGCGAGTTGACGAAGACGACAGAGACGAACACGACAAGAATTCCGCCTGGAACGTCAAACAGATCGACAAACGTGGGCAGCCCCCAGATCGCATAGTCCTTGGTGTTGATCAGATATCCACCCGTCGAGACAAGGGACAAATACAACCAGATCGCTACGCCGAGGACACCAATCAGTAGAGGTGTTCGGAAGTTGGGGCGCGTATAATATCGCGAATTCAGCAACACCCCAATAAAGATTATGGGGAAGACGAACAGAACGATGGCCATATAGTTCGGAACGCCCGTCGCGACGATTTCTGGCGTCACCAGCAAGTAAAACAGCAGGATCACAGGAAAGGCGAGGATCAGGTTGGCAAGAAACGACAGGAATGTATCCAGTCGACCACCGTAATATCCAGCGGGAAGGCCCAGCGTGATGCCGACCATAAATGCAAACAACGTCGCCAGCGGTGCAATCTGCACAACGACCCAGGCACCCTTTACCATACGGCTGAAAACGTCACGGGCCAGGTTGTCGCCTCCCAGCAGGTACCAGGCGTATTCACCTTCTTCAGCACCCGAAAGAGGTGTTCCTGGCACCTTGTTCTTCATGCCTGAGACCTGCACCAACGGGTCATGCGTCAGTATCAGGTCCAAAGCACCGAAGATCCCGGTAAAAACCCAGAACATCACCAGGCCAAACCCGATCATTCCAATGGGACTGTCGTAAAGTTTACCGTAAAGGCCCAAGCGGCGTTTGAATGCCATAGACATCGCGAACAGGATTATTAAGGCAATCCAAACAGGCATGAACTGTTGCGAGATGGCTCCGATAATACCGGCACCGGTGCCCATCACCACACCCAGAACAAGATAGGCTAGGGCCAATCCGATACTCGCCATAAAGGAATATCTGACAGCCGTTTCCGCAAGCCCGCGAAGACCGCCGGTGGCCTGCAACGTACCGTCTGAGTTGGCGACTACCGGGGCCTCGGTCGTAAAGATACCGGCAAAGATCCAGAGCACGATGGCAAGAGCGAGGAGCACAAGCGCGATTTGGATAAGCGGGTTGAGAAAGGCGATAGAGCCGGTCCAGCTAAGAGGTTCCATGATCTATCTCCCTTACGAAATACGGATGCGCGGATTGAGGTAGACATAGCCGATGTCCGAGATCAGCTGGGTCACCAGCACCACAAAAACCGACACAACCGAAATGGCCAGAAGCAGCTGAATGTCATTGTTTCCCGCCGCCTGAACCAGCGCCCAACCGAAGCCTTTGTAGTTGAACAGGGTTTCCACGATCACCACGCCGTTCAGCAGCCACGGGAACTGCAGCATGATGACAGTAAATGGAGCAATTAATGCGTTGCGCAGAGCGTGCTTCAGAACGATGTTCGAGAACGAGACGCCCTTAAGGCGCGCGGTTCGGATGTATTGCGCCGTCATCACCTCTGTCATCGATGCACGGGTCATCCGAGCAATATATCCCATGCCGTACAGCGAAATTGTCAGCACCGGTAGAAAGAAGTTCTCGAAGGTCGGGTCGTCCATTGCCTGCGTCGCGGTTCCCTTGAACCACTTGAGACCCACGGTGGAAGAGGTGAAAATCGCGATAAAAATCACGCCCGATACATATTCCGGCGTTGCCGTGGTAATGATTGAAAATGTGGAAAGAGATCGGTCGAGAGCCGAGCCTTCGCGCATGCCCGCCAGCACACCGACCAGCAATGCGGAAGGTATCATCAGGATAAGGACCCACATCATCAGGTATCCCGTATTACCCAATCGCTTTCCAACGATCGTCGAAACGTCGTCCTTGAAAACGGTTGAATACCCCCAATCCCCTTGCAGAATACCGCAGAACCGTGGTGTTTCTTCGGGTGTCTGCCCCGGCCGCACGCAGGTTCCGACAAACTGGCCGTCGGCCAGCGTGTTTGTAAATCCAGGTGCTACGCCAAGCCACTGACCGTATTTGATCAAAACCGGCTGGGTATACCCGCGGTTCGTGAGCCAGTTTTCAACCTGTTCGTCCGACATACGCTGGTTGCCCTGCGTCTTGGCGAGCTTCTCGAGGTTTGGATAGAGATTGGTCAAGAAGAAGACCACAAATGTCAGGCATAATGCCGTGAGCAGCATTACCCCGAACCGTCTGAGGAAAAAGAGTCCCATGATGGCCCCTGTTGTTCAGGTGTTCCGCAGATCATTGGACCATTGTCTGGCCTCTCACATTCCGGTTTCATCCGGCTTGTCTGCGGCTGGATGAGACGCGCACCAAACGCGCGCGCCTCAATGTGCAGATTCGGCAATCGATCAGGCTGCCCAACCCCACTTGTAGTGGTGGTGTTCAAAGGCGACATGCATGTCGGTTCCGACAAGGCCGTCCTTCATATGGCGGTAGAGTGCCCGCCAGTACGGTTGAATGGTGACGCCTTCTTCCTGGATGATGGCTGCGGCTCGCGCTGCGACTTCGCGACGCTTGTCCGCATCGGCAATTGCCAACGCCTCTGCCAAGACCGCATCGAAGTCAGCGTTGGCCCAACCGAATTCGTTCCAGGCCTCACCGGACTTATACGCGAGTGCCCATATCTGGACGCCCAGAGGACGGTGGTTCCAGTTGGTCGAGCTGTATGCGTACTTGGTCCAGTCGTTCCAGAAGGTATTACCCGGCAAAACAGTCCGCTTGACGTTGATACCCGCGTCGCGCAATTGAGCTGCGACCGCATCTGTGGTGTTCCGGCGCCAGTCGTCGTCGATCGAGATCAACTCGTGCTCGAAATCGGCCATGCCGGCTTCTTCCATCAGCGCGCGTGCACCTTCGGGATCATGTTTTTGCGGCGGAAGCTCGGGATATTCAGGATGGATCGGGCCCACATGGTGGTTTTCCGCTGTCGTACCACGGCCACCATACCCGAGTTCCAGGCAGACTGAATTATCGACAGCCATTTGCAGGGCCTGACGCACGCGCTTGTCCGCATAGGGTTTCTTACCGTCGACCTCAGCCAACTGGTTCGGGCGGATCACGATCGAACTCATGGTGATCACTTCGGATTTCACATATCCCAGACCATCCATCACGTCGATGAATTCGCCGACCGATTCATACAGCATGTCGACTTCGTCGGATTCCAGCGCGGCCAGCCAAGCCGATGGATCGGTGCCGTAGTCGATGTATTCGATCCGGTCGAGCGCCGGACGCCCAAAGACTTCTTCACCCCACCAGGTGTGGTTTTCGTTGCGGACCAGTACCCCTTTGACGCCGACTTCAAGCTCGCTCATCAGGTAGGGGCCGGTGCCGACGTTGTTCAGCAGGTCTGTTTCACTGAAAGACGGGTGGACGATTGCCGCAGGATAATCCGACATGCCAGCGATCAACGAAATGTCGGATGCAGGCAGGTTCAGTTTTACGGTGTGGGCGTCCACCACTTCGATGCCGCCTTCGATCGCCTTGCCGGTGTCGTTGTCGACCAGCGTCGCAAAGCGGCCCGCCATCGAATTGGTTTCCGAACTCTTGTCACACCAGCGGTCTACATTGAATGCGACGTGTTCTGCGGTAAAGTCCTCGCCGTTGTTCCACTTGACGCCCGGGCGCACCTTGAGGGTGTAAACGGTGGCGTCTTCGTTGATTTCCCAGCCTTCCAGCAGCATGCCGCGGAATGTCCCGTCCGAGTTATACTCGACCAGATATTCCAATGTGCCGCGGCTATAGTTGCCGATCTGTGACCAGTCATAGGTGCGCGGGTCTTTCAGTGCGCGGACTTCGGTCTGAACGCGGATAGTGCCGCCTTCTTTTTTGGCATCCTCACCTGCAGCCAAAGCCGGGGCGGGCAGGCCGATCATACCATAGGCGGCGGCGGCGGTAACACCAAGGCCGGTGGCGCGTGTCAGAAACTCGCGGCGGCTAAGCTTGCCATCGCGATATTCCTGAGCATGCATCTTGGCGGCCCAGTGTACCGGTGCTCCAGTCATTGTTTCTTTTGTCATGAATGTCTCCCTGTGACGTTTATTCCATGGCGGAGGGTTTCGGGATATCAGCGCGACCGACGAGTTTCAGCCGCCAAAATCGTTTCCGTCATGTGGAACCTTCGCATCCCCATGGCCGTATTCGGCAACAGAAATGCCGCGAGGTCAATGATAGGAATCGTCATCAATGGGACAAAAACGACATTGTAAAAAGAAATGTCGTTTTTTGGCGGGGGGTTACCACATGGGCTTGAGCACTGGGTTCGCTTTGGTTTTCTGGGCTGGTTTCGACCCGTCTTAGTGATACGCACAGATCCCGGGATGCAACGAAAAAGATCAGAGTTTCGGCAAGATTCAGCGGCCTGTGGACTCAATGAGCCGAATCAAAACGATACCAGTTATTCATACGTGCCCTGAACCATGTGCGCTGACGTTTGGCAAACTGGCGCGTCGATATTCCAGCTTTTTCCCGTGCTTGATCAAGCGTCAGTGCTCCGGTCAGGTATGCAATCAATTCCGGAACGCCGATGGCCTTACAGGAAGGGAGCACAGGATTGTAACGCTCCTGCATAGCCCGAACTTCATCAAGCGCACCCTGATCCAGCATCTGGTCAAATCGTCTGAAGATGCGATTTTGCAGCCAGGTTTTGTTGACATCAAAAACGATCGGAACGCATTCGCTGAGGGGCAAAACCGGGTCAGGAGTTTCGCTTTGCCAGTCCGCCAGCGAACGGCCCGTGGCCTGCAAAACTTCCCAGGCGCGTTGTACACGCATGCGGTTTTGTCTGTCGATTCGGTTGGCGGTCGTTGTGTCGAGGTCAGCCAGAAGCTGGATCAGACTCATTGCGTCCGCAATATCACGTATCTCGGGCGGAGTGGCCGGGATATCGACCAATCCTTCGGTCAACGCCAGAAAATAGAGCCCCGTCCCCCCTACGATAATCGGGCGTGCGCCGTTCGAAAGCAGGGGGGTCACCTCACGCAACCAGTGGCCGGCGGAATAGGAGACGTCATAAGGCACATGACCATAAAGTCGATGTTGGGCTTGCGCCTCTTCTGCGGCTGAAGGACGGGCAGTGATGACGCGCCAGCAATCATAAACCTGGCTTGCATCGGCATTGACGATCACGCCGCCGTGGCGTTTTGCGATTTCTAGCGCAAGGGCCGATTTTCCTGACGCGGTCGGACCCGCGATGAGAACCGGTTTGTCATCGGGAATCGCAGGCAGGTTTTCGAACAATTTTGCCGCAAAAGCCGCCACCATTTGTTGTACGCCTCATTCCTTGTGATGTTGCATTGAACCTGATCGGCTTTTGCTTCATTTTGCGCCGGAAATAAACCGGTGCCGCAGCGGAGCGCAACATGACCTCTTCCAACATCCAAGCAACTACCCCGCAAACGCAGACCAAGTTCAAGCGGGTCATGCTCAAGATTTCGGGGGAGGCGCTGATGGGGGACCAGGGATTCGGCCTGCATCCACCGACGGTTCAGCGAATTGCCGAGGAAGTGAAATCAGTGCACGATCTGGGTGTCGAAATCTGCATGGTGATCGGCGGCGGTAATATCTTTCGCGGCCTCAGCGGTTCGGCGCAGGGGATGGAGCGCACGACGGCGGATTACATGGGCATGCTGGCCACCGTCATGAATGCGCTGGCCATGCAATCTGCACTGGAAGGGCTGGGTGTGTTCACTCGGGTCATTTCGGCCATTCCGATGGATCAGGTCTGTGAACCTTATATCCGCCGCCGCGCGGTGCGCCACCTGGAGAAAAAGCGGGTTTGCATCTTTGCTGCCGGAACAGGAAACCCCTACTTCACCACAGATACCGCCGCAACGCTGCGTGCGAGCGAGATGAGCTGCGAAGCCATTTTCAAAGGTACCAAGGTTGACGGAGTCTACGACAAGGACCCAGCCAAGTTTGACGATGCCAAGCGGTACGACACCGTGAGTTATGACGATGTGCTGGCTAAGCGATTGGGAGTAATGGACGCATCGGCCATTGCGCTGGCTCGGGACAACAGTTTGCCGATCATCGTCTTTTCGCTGGACGAACCTGGTGGGTTCCGGGGTATTCTGGCGGGTGAGGGGACCTATACCCGGGTTCAGGGCTGATCTGCACCAATCAGCAAGTTGTGAGCCGGAACAATATTGGATTTAGCTCATTTTGTTGCATGACTGCCCGCGAAAAACTTGACGATGGCCGCCACAATCTTCCACTGGGGGCTGCACCCGTGGGCGATCAATGCGGTTGTTGCGCTGGCGTTAGTTTTTTAGCATTTTGCCTTAAATTACAGGCTGCCGCTGACAATGCGTTCGGTGTTTTATCCGTTGTTCGGAGAGGCGACCTGGGGTCCGCTGGGACACATCGTCGACGTACTGGCGGTATTCGCGACCATTTTCGGCCTTGGATCAGGTGGTGTCGGGAACCGGACAGGCACTAGAATGATGCGGCTTTGGAGCTGAAAAAGTTCAAGATGTTCGAAGCTTTCCCGCTAACCGGGTTTTTGTCCTTCGCGGGTATCATTTTGGTGGTCATCTTCTTTGCCACCTCGTCTGACTCGGGTTCATAGGTGATCGACACGTTCACAGCGGGCGAGACCGACGCGCCAACTACACAACGGGTTTTCTGGTGTATTCTAGAAGGGGTAATCGCTGTTGTTCTGCTGTTGGACGGCGGATTGGGGGCATTGGAAGCGGTCGCTATTGCGACCCGCTTTCCGCTTGCCATCGTTTTGGTTTTGATGTGCCTGTCCATCTTCATCGGTTTGATCCGAGAAAAGCACGAACTTTGATCATTCGTTGATATCCTCTGAAAGCTCCGGCAATTCGCCGGGGCTTTTGCGGCTTGGGCGCTTGACCTGCATCGATGTTACGGGCTAGCTATCACCGTCTTTCGGACCACGAATTTTGTCCGAAAGACTGCTAGTGTTCCCTCAACTCAAACATAGGGGCCACAGCTCGGCTGGAAGACCTGCCATGTCGTCGGAGTTGTCCGAAATCATGTGCGGGCAAATCTGCGAGACGTGGAACATGATTGAGGAGAACATTTGCAATGAGCACTCTGGATATCGAATTCGTCAGAGCCCAGTTTCCCGCATTTTCCGAACCGAGCCTTGAGGGGCAGGCGTTCTTCGAGAATGCAGGCGGGTCTTATACATGTAAACCTGTGATCGACCGGTTGACGCGGTATTACACTCAGCGCAAGGTCCAGCCCTATGGTCCATACGAGGCAAGCCGCCTTGCCGGGGTTGAAATGGACGAGGCCCGGACGCGGATGGCGGCTCTGTTGGGGGTTGAGACTGATGAGCTGAGCTTTGGCCCGTCGACTACGCAAAACACCTATGTGCTGGCGCAGGCGTTCCGTCAGTGGATGAATCCAGGTGATGCGATTGTGGTAACAAACCAAGATCATGAGGCCAACTCAGGCCCGTGGCGGCGGCTTGCGGATGACGGCATCGAGATCAGGGAATGGCGGATCGATCCGGATTCGGGATCGCTCGCCCTTGAGGACCTGGAAAGGCTTCTGGATTCAAAAGTTCGTTTGGTGTGTTTTCCGCATTGTTCGAACGTGGTGGGTGAGATCAATCCTGTGGCCGATATCACCGCGGTTTGCCACGCCGCCGGGGCTTACGTATGCGTCGATGGCGTTTCCTATGCGCCTCACGGTTTTGCCAATATCGGAGAGCTTGGCCCCGACATCTATCTGTTCTCGGCTTACAAGACCTATGGGCCGCATCAAGGTTGCATGGTGATCCGTCGAAGGCTGGGCGAGTTACTGCCCAACCAGGCGCATTTTTTCAACGCCGACGTTCTGTACAAACGGTTTACTCCGGCAGGGCCGGATCATGCGCAGATTGCAGCCAGCGCTGGCATGGCAGATTATGTCGATCTGCTGTGCGATCATCACGGAGGCCCTACCTCGAACGCGGCTGACCGAGGGGCGTATGTTCATGACCTGATGCGGGCTCACGAGATTGCGTTGTTGCAGCCGCTTTTGGATGCAGTAAAAAATCGAAATGCAGTTCGCCTGATCGGGCCCGACGCGGCGGAGCGGCGCGCGCCAACCGTCGCAATAGCACTGAACAGTTCGGTACACGCGGCAGCTGAAGGGCTTGCCAAGCTCAACATAATGGCAGGTAGTGGTGATTTTTACGCGGTCCGCCCGCTTCAGGCAATGAACATTGATCCGGATACTGGTGTCTTAAGGCTAAGCTTCACGCACTACACGTCTAAGAACGAAATCGACCGGTTGCTGGAAGCTTTGGATCGCGTTTTGTGATGGCGTTCCGCTGCCGCGCGTTTCGGCAAATCGTAAGATATGAAGCGCGCGCGGATCAGCTTTCAGCTCCACAGCCACCGCGCGAAAACTTCCTGCTGATTCAGTCGTTCTGTTGGCTATTAGAAGGATAAATCCACACTCATCCACTCTCCGTTTGAGGTTAAAAAAAGTAGAAAAGACAAATCTTGCCAGAAATCCAATCTCCTTTTAGCCTGTTAGCACTTCGCAGCGGGGAGAGCGGATGGTCCTGACATCGACTGAAGGGCAGGAAAACCTGCCGCGATATTTCACTCAAGTCATGAAAATGCTGGATGGCATGAAAGCCGGCCGGTTGGACATTGGATTGCCAGATGGGCGCGTGTTTCGGGCCGAAGGAACGAAACCGGGGCCAGTCGCCCGGATCGACATTCATCATCCAGATGTGTTTGCGCGACTGATACGCGAGGGCGATCTTGGATTTTCGGACGCCTATCTTGATGAAGAATGGAGCACGCCTGATCTGAGATCATTCATGGATCTGGTCAATCTCGACAATGAAACTGTTTATGACGGGTTTCCCGGTCATTTCCTGGCGCGGGCCTATGAGCAATTTCGGTTCTGGCTGCAACGCAATCACAAGCAGCAGGCGAGAAAGAACATCTCGTACCATTATGATCTGGGCAATGATTTCTACAGCCTCTGGCTTGATGAAACGATGACGTATTCCAGTGCGATTTTCGAAACCGGGCAGGAAAGTCTGGAAACAGCGCAGACGGCCAAATATGCCAGTCTGGTCGATGAAATGGGGGCCAAACCTGGAGATCATATTCTGGAAATTGGCTGTGGATGGGGGGGGTTCGCGGAATACGCAGCCAAGGAGCGTGGGTTGCGTGTGACGGGACTGACAATTAGTGAAGAGCAGTTCAGCTATGCATCGGAACGTATTGATAATGCTGGACTTTCCGATCTCGTTGATTTTAAGATGCAGGATTATCGTGACGAGAAAGGTTCGTATGACGGTATTGCATCAATCGAAATGTTCGAGGCGGTAGGGCAAAAGTACTGGCCGGTTTATTTCAATGCGTTGCGCGATTGTCTGAAACCCGGAGGATCGGCCACGTTGCAGATCATAACCGTCGCGGACAAACGTTGGGAAATTTATAGGAACAGCATCGATTTCATTCAGAAATACATTTTTCCCGGTGGAATGTTGCCCGCCCCTGCCGTCCTTCGCCAACAAATTGACGGGGCGGGGTTGTGTTTTGTGCGGTCCAAGGAATTCGGCAAAAGCTATGATTTGACCCTTCGCCGCTGGTACGAGACCTTCAATGACAGGTGGGATCAGATTTCCGCCATGGGGTTTGATGAGCGTTTTCGCCGCATGTGGAATTTTTATCTCACCTCTTGCGGCGCAGCCTTTGACACCGGCATTTGCGATGTGACACAGATCACAGTTGCCAGACCGAACTAAAGCCGGATACCGCTCATGCCCACAGCTTCTCGTCTCGTCGCAGCCCTTTGTCTGGCCGTGCTCGCTTTTATCGTGTCCGGACAGATCATTGATCAAGCTCCAGAAGGCACCAATTTCGGGAAGTTCACCTACGTGAATATTGGCTTGGGGATCATTTGTGGTTGGGTCATCATGGGTCGGCGCGCGGGCCGCGGCGCCACCTGGGCTATCAACAATGGTCTGACAGGAATGGCCGCGCTGGTGTTCTGGGGACTGTTCGTTCAGGGAACCAACGAAATGTTCAGGCTGGCCATGCGGCACCGTTTTGACGGCCCGTTCGAAGCTGTATTAGCGATCTTTACACTAGGAGTCGAATTCGGGCAGCAATTGCTCGTGCCGCATATCATCTGGACGTTGCTGATTGGCGGTGTATTGTCTGGAGTGCTTACTGAGGCGGCCTGGAAGCGCTGGCGGTAAACGCGGTCAAAACCACTGAAAGCTCGAATCTGTGACTGAACTGTTTTTTTACGGAACGCTTCGCTTTGCGCCATTGCTAGAACGTGTGCTGGGGCGGGACTTGGCAACCATTGATTTAACACCTGCGTCACTGGGAGGTCACGCGGTATACGAAGTAAAAGACCAAGTCTTTCCCGTCATTATTGAGGAGCCAGAGGCACAGGCTGAGGGAGTGTTGGTTCGGGGGTTGTCAGAAGAAGACATTCAGCGCCTGGTTTTCTACGAGGGCGGCTTTGCCTATGATCTGGAATCCCGCAATTTGCGGCTACCCAACGGCTCGCAGCAGAATGCCCAGATCTTTTTTCCTGAACCAGGTCGCTGGTCGCGTGGAACTCGTTGGTCGTTGCAGCAATGGGTGGATCAATGGGGAGAAATGACCTTATATGCGGCAGAGGAGGTGATGGCCTATTTTGGTCGTGCAACCTCCGAGGAGATCGACAGGAATTTTGGTGCAATCCGAATGCGGGCCTGGGCGCAAGTGGCCGCGAAGAAACGACGCACGGGTGATCTGCGGGATGTCAGTCGGGATGTAGTTCTGCATCGACGGAACTACCCGTATTTCGAGTATTTTGGCATGCAAGAGGTTCTGCTTCAGCACCGGCAGCACGATGGCACCTTGGGACCGGTAATCAGTCGAAACTCCCTGATGACAGGGCAGGCTGCGGTTGTTTTGCCTTACGACCCGATCCGGGATACGGTGCTGCTAATCGAGCAATTCCGTGCACCTGTCTACATGATTGGCGATCCGGAACCCTGGGTATGGGAGCCCGTTGCGGGCATGATTGACCCTGGAGAGACGCCCGAGGAAACTGCACTCCGCGAGGCGCTGGAGGAGGCTCACGTCGCTTTGGATCGTCTCGAATATGCGGGGGGCGCCTATTCCTCAACCGGATCGTCAACCGAGTACGCACATTTGTTTGTAGGATTAACCGACCTGACAAAGACCGCAGACAATGGTGGTCTGGCCTCGGAAGGTGAGGATATCAGAAGCCGCATTCTGCCATTCAAGGAACTAATCGAAATGGTCGATAGCCACCGAGTTAAGAATTTGCAGCTTTTGACATTGGCGCATTGGTTGTTTCGAAACCGAGAGAGATTGCGTGAAGTGAATTAGCAGAGGTCATTTCAGACCGCTTGAGATTGCGCGGGGGCAACGCTACATCTTTTCTCCAAACTGACCGAAAGAGGGACCTATGCGCATTGCACGCGACCTGGCGGATGCCGTCGGAAAAACACCATTGATCCGGCTGCGCCGCGTCAGCGAGGAAACGGGCTGCGAAGTTCTCGGCAAGGCCGAGTTCATGAACCCCGGTCAGTCGGTCAAGGACCGCGCCGCATTGTTCATCATACGTGATGCCATCGCGCGCGGAGATCTGAAACCCGGTGGCACGATCGTCGAGGGAACGGCGGGCAATACTGGCATCGGGCTGGCTTTGGTCGGAGCGTCGATGGGATTCAGGACAGTGATTGTTATTCCCGAGACCCAGTCGGAAGAAAAAAAGGATATGTTGCGACTGGCCGGCGCGCAGTTGGTGCAGGTGCCCGCCGCACCCTATCGCAACCCCAACAACTTTGTGCACTATTCCAGGCGTCTAGCAGAGGAGCTTAACAAAACTGAACCCAATGGTGCGATCTGGGCCAACCAGTTTGACAACCTAGCCAACCGTCAGGCGCATGTGGAAACAACGGGCCCTGAAATATGGGAGCAAACCGACGGCAAGGTTGACGGATTCATCTGTGCCGTGGGATCGGGTGGAACGCTGGCCGGCGTGGCAGAGGCGTTGCAACCAAAGGGCGTCAAGATCGGTCTTGCAGATCCGATGGGTGCAGCACTCTACAGTTATTATACCACCGGCGAATTGGCGATGGAGGGGGGGTCCATCGCCGAAGGTATCGGCCAGGTTCGTATCACGCGGAATCTCGAAGGGTTCAAACCCGATTTTACCTATCAGGTGCCGGATGCCGAGGCGTTGCCATACATCTTCGATCTGTTGCGCGAAGAGGGGCTGGTGATGGGTGGGTCGACAGCGATCAACATCGCGGGTGCTGTCCGCATGGCAAAAGACATGGGGCCGGGCAATACGATTGTGACCGTTTTGTGCGACTATGGAACCCGCTATCAATCGAAACTGTTCAATCCGGAATTCTTGCGTGAAAAGGAGTTGCCGGTTCCTGATTGGATGACTGAAGCGCCCCGCAGTATTCCGGGTGTGTTTGAGGACGTGTGATGTCCTGGCTAGGCCGGAATCTGTTCGGGGCAATTGCAATTCTGGCGTTTGGCTTGTTCAGTCTGGCCGAAGCGCAGCTGTCGGAAACTCAGTCCGAATACTATCGTGGGTGGGTCAAGACGGCGGATCGTGCGGAAGGCGTTGTTAAGGCCGACCGGGCTTCGAACGCAGCGATGGAAAACCTGCGGACTGAAATCAGTACTTACCGGGATGCGTTCAATAAGGCCCGCAGCGCCAATACAGACCGGATTCATACACTTGAAAGCCAGATCAAGGCTCTTGGTCCGAAACCCGAAGACGGGTCTGAAGAACCACCAGATATTGCGCGGCTGCGCACCCACTTGGAAAATCAACTAGACAAGTTACGTGTTCCGAGGATCATTTCAGAAGAGGCTTACAATCGCGCAAACGGGCTAATCAACGAGATTGACCGCATTATTCGCGAGAGACAAACCAAAGAACTGCTGTCTCGCGGCCCGTCGCCGTTAAATCCGAAATACTGGCCGAGTGCCTGGGCCGATATCAGCAAGGCGTCGCATGCTCTGGTCAACGAAATCCTTACCAATATCAGGACCGATGTCGCGCGTGAACGGTTTCAGGAGCGCGCGCCGGCCATTGTAATTCTTGTTCTCATCGCGTTTGTTCTTTTATGGCGCGGTAAACGGTGGGTCGAAACGTTTGGTGCCTATCTGCGCTCTCTCGGCGGAAGCGGCTCAGGTGTTTGGACGTTTGTAGTATCGCTTTTTCGTATCTTTTTGCCATGGGCGGGTGTTTTGTGTTTGACCACAGCTGTGTCATTGAGTGGAATCATGGGGCTGCGTGGCACACTTTTACTTGAAAAAGTTCCATACTGGGCAGCAGCAATCCTCTATTTCGACTGGATCGGACGCCAAATTTTCCTGATGGGATCGTCCAATCATTTCCAAAGACTTTCAGCGGCGCAGATTAGCGAACTTCGGGTGCATATTGGGCTTCTGGCCGTTTTGCTGGTTCTGCATGATCTAGTGAATCTCTTCGAACAGATCGAAAACATTTCTGATGCCACACGCGCTGTCGCCGGTTTTCCAGCCATTGTGGCGACCTCTCTGGTTTTGTTGCGGATGCGGCAGATTCGCCAGAGCGAAGTACTCGACAATGACGAGGGTGTAAAAACATCGGTACGCGCCGCTGGCTTCAGCCAATTGATAGAAACCTTGCGTCGCGGTCTGTTCCTGCTTGGTATTGCCTCACCAATTCTAGCGGCCTTGGGCTATTCCAATGCCGCTGAAGGGATCGTGTTTCCTGCGGTAAAGACATTAGCTTTGATCGCGGCATTCGTTATTCTTCAACGCTTTATGGGAAGCGTATACGGGTGGATAAGCGGGCAAGGCGATTCTGCGAAGGATTCGCTCTTTACAGTGCTAATAGGGTTTTTCCTGTCGATCATGGCGCTTCCGATCCTTGCGCTGTACTGGGGTGCCCGCGAAGCCGATCTGCGAGAACTTTGGTCTCGCATGCTGTTGGGATTGGACATCGGTGGTATCACGATCTCACCCAAAAACTTCCTGACATTCATCGCTATATTCGCAATCGGGTTCGGTCTGACACGACTGCTGCAGGGCGGGTTGCGGAACTCCCTTCTGCCCAAAACCAAGATTGATCCGGGAGGCCAGAACGCCATTGTCGCCGGAACGGGGTATGTCGGAATCTTTCTGGCCGCCCTGGTGGCGATTACTGTTGCGGGTTTCGATCTGTCCAATCTGGCAATTGTTGCCGGTGCGTTGTCCGTTGGTATTGGCTTCGGGCTTCAGACGATTGTCTCGAATTTTGTTTCTGGCATCATTCTTCTGGTCGAACGCCCTATTTCCAAAGGCGACTGGATCGATGTCAATGGAATGATGGGGTATGTGCGTGACATCTCCGTTCGCTCAACGCGGATTGAAACTTTTGATCGTTCCGATGTGATAGTCCCGAATTCGGATCTGATCAGTGGAGTTGTCACAAACTATACGCGTGGAAACACAGTTGGGCGCGTCATCGTTCCGGTTGGCGTTGCCTACGGGACAGATACTCGCAAAGTTGAAAAAATTCTTGGCGAAATCGCCAATGCGCACCCAATGGTTCTGGCCAACCCTGCACCCAGCGTCGTGTTCCAGAGGTTCGGTGCGGACTCGCTGGATTTCGAAATTCGCGCGATTTTGCGTGACGTGAATTGGATGTTGTCGGTGAAATCCGACATGAATCACGAAATAAACCGGCGCTTTGCGGAAGAAGGCATCGAAATCCCGTTTGCGCAGCGCGATGTCTGGCTGCGCAATCCGGAAGTCTTGCAACACCGGGATAGCCCTTCGCCTGATCCGACCAGGGACGAAACTGAACCGGCCAAGGGGACGGCCCAGACCAAACCAGCTCAAATGACAGAGGTCGACATGGAGGCGGGGGAGGGTGATGAACACTGAACTCTTATTCCGCCAGGACGCCTATATGCGTCGGGCCACTGCTCACGTAACTGGTTTGACCGAGACAGGAGGAATTACACTTGATCGAAGTCTGTTCTATGCAACGGGCGGTGGTCAACCAGGAGATGCGGGGCGTCTGATCTGGGGTGATGAATCTGCAGAAATCCGAACAACTGTCAAAGGTGAGGGTGACAGTATCGTTTTGGTTCCGACGGCCGTTAGCCCATTACCGCCGGTTGGGGCTGAGGTCCGGCAGGAATTGGACTGGGAACGACGTTTTGGCCACATGCGGGTTCACACCGCACTACATCTTTTGTCTGTAGTGATTCCACTGGTTGTGTCCGGAGGGGCGATCGCGGCTCAAAAGGGGCGTCTGGATTTCGACATGCCGGAGTCGCCGCAGAACAAAGAAGCGCTCGAATGTATGTTGCAGTCGCTGATCGACAGGGATCTGCCAGTAACCGAGGATTGGATCACGGATCAGGAACTGGATGCCAATCCTGGTTTGGTCAAAACGATGTCCGTTTCTCCCCCCAGAGGAGCCGGGAGGATCAGACTGGTTAGAATCGGTCAGGGAGACCAGCAGATCGATCTGCAGCCCTGTGGTGGCACCCATGTGGCTCGAACTGCCGAAATCGGGCGTATCAGGCTAGGAAAGATAGAGAAAAAAGGCAAACGGAACCGGCGTGTCTACTTGCATCTTGATGAATAAACACTGGAATCTACCCTTGCAAATTCCAATCCAATCGTCCAAATAACCCCGGCATGGAGAGGTGGCCGAGTGGTCGAAGGCGCACGCCTGGAAAGTGTGTAGGCGGGAAACCGTCTCCAGGGTTCGAATCCCTGTCTCTCCGCCACCCACCCCTATCTCTGTCAGCACAGCCTTTCTTTCCCTGTTTTTCCCCGTTTTATCGGGCGCTTGGGTTGTGCCATCTGCCAGGGAGACTACCGCAATCCCCCGAGCTGGCGCGATTTCTGTGTACTGTCTCCGGAGGCACCATCTGGCGCTTCGGTTAGGGCCAAATTTCCCTGCTAACAGGGAATTAACAGGGAAATTCCTCGGATTTCGACCTCTTGAGCAGTTTTTCACCCTGAATCTGTGCGCGTTATCAATGCGTTGCGCAAGAATTCCCTGCGTAAATTAACAGGGAACATTTTCGCGATTATCAGGGAAATTGTTCGGAGTAACAGGGAACGCCACGTCCAGATCAGGGATAGTTACTAGCCGCTTTCGAAGTCGTACAATCGCGCTTGGGCAACCCAATCGAGCGGCACCGGTTTTCGGATGATCCGTTCGAGGGACAGGTTTATCGGTTGTCGCCCCTCGAGGATCGCGCTTTGGATCGCGGGGGACAAGAACGCTAGTTGCGATCGGGTGCGAATGTAGGATTCTACATGACCCGTCGCCGCGGCGATCTCACCAAGGGGCCTGCCGTTGCGCAAGTCGGCTGCCCAGACATGCGCACGGGAAAGAGCGCGAAGCAGCGTGCGATCTGGTTGGGGCTCACTGTCGCCGACGATAATCTTTCCTTCGACACCGCGTCGGCGCAGTTCAAAGGGCGCCTCGATCGAGCAAACCGCGCGGTCAATCTCGTTGGGCTGCATTTCCAACGCCTCGGCTAATCCATTCGTATTCAGCTTCAAGAGAATATGGTGCTTTTCGATCTGCCCGTTGTCCAGGATTGTCTGCAGGAGATCGGGCGCGCCCTCTGAGAGTCGACTGGCGAGTCGTCGTGCTTTTTCTTTGATGGCATCGTTGCGCTGCAGATCGGGTTTTGCGCAAATCTGGTGCCGGCGGGCGACCTCGCCGATGTGCCCTGCAATGGCGTTTGCCAAGGCCTGCTCCAGTGCCGACGCGGGCAATCGCCAGCCTTGGGGATCCGTCCCTCCTGAGACCAGCCGGTTCGAGACGTAGTATCGGATCTGCCGTCCATGACGCCGGGTGTGTGTCGGGGTCAGTCGATCTCCGGTTTCATCACGGAGTTTCCCGGTGAGCGGTGCGATAGGCCTGGCACCGAGTTGCCGAGCAGCAGTCTTCCGACCCCGCGGTCGTGCACTGGCGGCCTGTAGCTTTTCCTGGATCCGCTCCCAAAACGCTTCATCGACAATGGGTTCATGCTGCCCATCCCATACCTGCGTCTTGTGGCGGATCTTGCCGATGTAGATCGGGTTGCGCAGCAATGCGTAGATCTGACCGCGCGAGAACGGATTGCCTCCCTGAACGCGCCCAGACTTGAAGCTGTGCCGCTTGGAGCGCAGGCCCAGACCATTGGCTCGGCGCATGACAGCGTTCAGGCAACCGAGGTCATCGTAGAGGGCGAAGATCTTCCGCACTGTTTCCGCTTCGTCGGCGTTGACGACGAGACCGCGGGTCTTCGGATCAGAATGCGGATCGTACCCAAGCGGAGGCACGCCGCCCATCCAGAGCCCCTTCTTCTTGGAGGCCGCGATCTTGTCCCGGATCCGCTCTGCCGTGACCTCTCGCTCGAACTGCGCGAAGGACAAGAGCACATTCAGGGTCAGCCGCCCCATCGACGAGGCGGTGTTGAAGGCCTGGGTGACCGAGACGAAGGAGCAGCCGGCGGCATCGAAGCGCTCGACCAGCTTGGCGAAGTCGGCAAGCGAGCGGGTCAGGCGGTCGATTTTGTAGACCACGACCATCTGGACGTAGCCCGCGTCGATATCGGCGAGAAGGCGCTGTAGGCCGGGTCGGTCCAATGTTCCGCCGGAGATACCGCCGTCATCGTAGCGGGTCTTGCCCGCAACCCAGCCCTCGTGCCGCTGGCTGGCGATATATGCGGCACAGGCCTCAGCCTGCGCATCAAGCGAGTTGAAGTCCTGGTCGAGTCCCTCGTCGGAGGATTTGCGGGTGTATATGGCACAGCGAATCTGTGATTTGGTCATGCTCAGGTCGTCCGTTTCAGTCCAAAGAACCGCGGTCCTGACCACCGGGCCCCGGTAATGGCCCGGGCGATCGGCGACAGCGACGCATAACGTTGACCATTCCAGACGAAGCCACCGTCGATGACATCGACCACATGGGTCACGCCATTCCATTCCCGGATGAGGCGGCCGCCGGGCTTCAGGGCGGGGCTGGTCGTGCCCCTGTCATCGCGGGTCGCTTTCTGCAGCTTGTCGACAAAGCCCTTTGGCAATCCGCGGCGTTCTTTTGCCTGTATCTCGAATGCCAAATACCGGCGCAGGAACGGGCTGCTCAGGCGTTTCGGGACGGGTGTGCCAAAGAGCTTGTTCCAGGCGGCAATCAGCGCCGCCCGGTCCATGGTTTCGATCTCGGCCAGAGAGAGCCTCATGTCGCGCTCTCCGGGCCGCTGGTGATGCGGTAGACGGCTCTAGCGCCGGGTTTGGCGGGGTCCGTTCGATCGATGCCGTACCCAGCCTTTCTAAGCCCGCTGAGCGCGGCTCGGACCGAATGCGGCTGCCAGCCGGTTGCAGACTGAAGGGCAGCAAGATCCGCACCGGCTTTGCGGCTCAGAAGTTTGCGCAGGATTGCGTTCTTGGTCTCGCGCGAAGGGGTCGATTTGGATTTGGACATTTTTTCCTCGGTTTTCGAGGCCAGCGGGATGCCGGCCCTGGTACCGAGATGCGCCCGGGGTCCGACCGGGCTTGGGAACAGTGGCGCTCGTGTCGCGCACGAAGTCCAGTCCTGAGGTGCGCTAGTCGCTCTATTCAGATTCTTTGGGAAATTTCACTCCCAAGCGCTCCAACATTTCCACCATTTCCTGCCTCTCGTTCTTCTTCTCTTCCTCTTTTGCCTGTACGGCTGGGCCGACTTCCAACATGATGCGGATTGCTTCGAGCAGCGACGGTTTGTGCCCTTTGAGACCTTTCCGACAGAGCGCGAGATAGGCAGCTTCGATGCCGTCCAACCGGACCGTCTTGCCGTCTGGCGCGCGGGCGTCGACGGGCTGGGTCAGGATCTGCGCAGCGTCCACCATGAATTCGGACTTCGTCTTCGGTCGACCCTTGGGATTCCCGGACTGTCCTTTCTGCCAGCGCGTGGACTTTGGCGGGTTGGCATAGCCGACATTACTTTTGTTACTCACGGTCTTTTCCCTTCTGATCCATGTACTCGCTGATCCTTTTGAGGGCGCGGAGCATCTGCTTCTTTTCCTCTTCCGGCGAATAGGCATCGGGATCGGCGATACCGGACTCATCGATGATGCGCCGCTGCAGAGCCATGGCTTGCTTGTCACCGTTCAGTGCCAGATCGCGGAGCTTCCACATCAACGCATCCCGGATCGGCAGTTTCTGGTCGTTGTCTTTCACCCGGACTTTGCGGTTGAGAACCCGGTTCAGCACCGTGTTCAGATCTTCGCGTTTGCGCGGGCGACCACGGGGATTGCCAGACTTACCTTTTTTGAACTGTGCATGTTCAGGCGGGTTCTTGTAGCCGACCTTGGGGGTTTTCGCGTCTGTCATTCGGCGGCCTCCACGGTCGCGGTGTTGGCCTCGTCTTCGCGGTCATGCGCAACCTCGGCAAAGGTCTGATCGGTATCAATCAAACGCGCGGGCCGGCCCGTTTGAGCCTCAAAGCGCCGACAGATCACATCGCAATAGAGCGGGTCGAGTTCGATCATACGGGCCACACGCCCCGTACGTTCGGCCGCGATCAGCGTGGTGCCCGAGCCGCCGAAGCCGTCGAGCACGATGTCGCCGCGGCGGGTTACATCGCGGATGGCATCCGCCACAAGTGCTGTGGGCTTGACGGTCGGATGAAGCGCCAGATCCTCTTGATTGCCTCCGAAGCTGTTGACGCCAGGATAGTCCCAGACATTCGTCCGATAGCGGCCAGTTTCACCAAGACCGAAGGTGTTCAGGTGTTTTGCGGTGCCGACCTTGTAGACGAAGATCAGTTCGTGGCGGGAGCGGTAGAAAGTGCCCATGCCGCCATTGGTTTTGGCCCACACCACCAGATTCTTCAGCTCTGAATAGGCCTCGGCACCGGCTGCGCTCAGTTCGTCCATGTGGCGCCAATCCATACAAACGAAGTGGATGGCGCCATCGAGGCTGACGTCAGCCATTGAGGTAAGCGCATCGCGGAGGAAGCTGGTAAAGCCAGCCTTGTCCATCTCGCCCGTTGCCATGGCGAATTCGCGATGCTTCACCTTTCCGGATCCGCAGACATGGCCATCAATTTTCACATTGTAGGGTGGATCGGTGAAGACAGCGCGGGCGCGCTCGCCGCCCATGAGGCGCCGATAGGTATCTGGATGCAGCGCATCGCCGCAGATCAGCTTATGGCGACCAAGCTGCCAGATGTTGCCGGGCCGGGTGATCGCGGGGCCAACGGCAGGCTCAGGGATATCATCGGCAGGGTCACGCTCGCCCTCACCCTCGTCTTCAAGGAGCAGGTCGATCTCTGCGGTCTCGAACCCGGTGATCTCGAGGTCGAAATCGAGTTCCATCTCCGAGAGCGCCTGCAATTCGATCGCAAGGATTTCCTGATCCCAGCCCGCCAGCTCGGCCAGGCGATTGTCGGCGATAACGTAAGCGCGCCGTTCGGCCTCGCTGAGATGCGCCAGCTCAATGACGGGCACTTCGTTGTATCCGAGCTTGCGCGCTGCAAGGACGCGGCCGTGCCCGGCGACGATGCAGTCGTCACCATCGATCAGAACTGGGTTGACGAAATTGAACTGCCGGACCGACGCTGCGATCTGTTCGATCTGCTTTTCAGAGTGTGTGCGGGCGTTCCCCGCGTAGGGTTTAAGATCCTCCACCTTGCGGTAGGTGATCTTGAGCCGGAGCGTTTCCGGCAGGTTCGGGCTCTTCGCCCCGGTCTTCGCATTCGGCACAGTAGGTCCTCCTCATGCACCATGCCCGCCGGACTGCCCGGAAGGCTCCTTCGAAACTTTCGTGCGGTGCTGAACACCGCGGTTTCTCCGTTGATGCGTAAGCAGGACCCTCAGGGTCGCTCACGAAGGATCAGGGTGACCTGATCTGCGAACGGCTCTTTCGCCGCCGTTCGACCCATCGTTCGGAAGCCATATCTGGCTCTGAACGGTGGATGGAAAAGAGATGGGGTTGTGATCGATCAAACGCAAGGAAAAAACTCCAAACATATAAATGGCTTATGCAGAATCTTCAGTGTTCTCTTTTCGTTTCGCTCTGAGTCAGCCCTGGAACGAAGTCCCAATTTCCAAGGCTGGACGGTTCAATCACTTCCGGAGGTAATCATATCGAAGCGCTGACGATCAAAACGACATTGCCGGTTGACGCATGGCCGAGACCGCCGCCGGCGGGCTCAGTTCACGACAGCCCGTCCGCGAAGCGGTGCGCAAAACACTGTTCAGCAAGAGTTATCTTGGCGACAGGCTTGATCCATCTGTTATGGTCGGCATAAAGCACGTCAGAAGAAGGCCATTAGAAGTAAAGCTATGAATTCCAAGAGAGTGCTATTCGAGACCTTCCATGACAGGATGAACGACGCGATTGAGAAAGGGTTTTACCTAGAAGCGTCTTGGTATGCTTATGCGCTTTTGGAGGATCGATTGATTTCGATGCTCAGGCAAAGCGGTGGAGTTTGCAAAAGCGGCTCAAATAAACCCATTACCATGCTTGGGCCAAAGCTCGGAGAATTAATGAGCCGAGCAGGTACGGACAAGCTGCTTTCGGAAAATCTACCAGCAACGCAGATCAACGACTGGAAAAACGAACGAAACGATCTGATGCACGCGATGGCCGAAGGCACAATGACCCAAGCAGAAATCGACAAAAAGGCCTATTTGCTCGCGCTCCAAGGGCGTGAATTGGTCAAAGAGGTTTCTGCCGCAGCCATGAGGCTGAAGAAGCACAGAGCGAAAGCCCCTTAGAACGCGCGGGGCTATACTACATTTTGCGCCCGCCGCCCTCTTGGCAACGAGATCGGCGATGCTTACATCATCAGAGATGAACGGTCTTGGCCTCGCCCCTTCGCTGATCAGCAACAGCGCCGAGCCGCTGCGATGGCTCTATGTCACGCGGCGCTTCAAGGCACTTCAGGCCAATCTCGCCCTTCGGTCCACAGCCATTGAGGACGCGAACACCAAGGCGCAGGGGGTCATCAAGTCGCTGAACCGCTTCTTTAGGGGTGAGAGCAGCATCGACCATTATGTCGTGGCGGGATCGTGGGGAAAGCACACTGCGATTCATCCGCCGACCGATATTGATCTATGTTTCGCTCTTCCCGTCGAAATCTATCACCGCTTCAACGCCTACAGCGGCAACAAGCAATCACAGCTGCTGAACCATGTGAAGGATGTTCTCACCACGACTTATCCGCAGACCGCTATCCGTCAGGATGGACAGGTCGTCGTGGTCGGCTTCAACAGCATCACGGTCGAGGTAGTCCCTTCGTTCCTCGCAGTGGATCGCGGTCTAATAACCTGCGATACGAACAACGGCGGTCGCTGGAAGCAGGTCGATCCACTAGCCGAGATCGGCATTCTCGACCGATCGGACAAGACGCTGCGGGGCAACCACCGCAAGCTGGTGCGGATATTCAAGCAGTGGAAGCGGCACTGCAACGTGCCAATCAAGTCCTTCCACCTTGAACAGCTGATCGGCGAAGCCCTGCCTAGCCTCAGCTGGGGCAGTCATGACGAGTTCTGGTTCGACTGGATTGTGCGGGATGTCTTCGCACACGTGATCTCGCGCGCGGGCGGCGGCTTCTTCATGCCAGGCGGTATCAATGAATGGATCGATCTCGGCGATGCGTGGAAGTTCAAGGCAGAAAGCGCACATCAGCGTGCGTTCAGGGCTTGCGAGTATGAGCGCGAGAACATGAATCTCTTGGCGGGTAGTGAATGGCAGAAGATATTCGGAACAATGATCCCCGAAATGGTGATCTAGCAGCGGCGCATGCGGCGCTCGTCAAGGAATGCCGTGAACAGGCGCGCAACACGCTTTACACGTCCACGAGCTTCTTCATCTGGCTGCGCGCCCTGAAGATGGCGCGCGCCGTGCTGTGGGTTCTCGCTGCTGCCTCGGGCGCGGCGGCTGCGAGCACAGTGCTATCATCGCGCGAAGATATGGAGCTTGTGATCGCAGGATTGGCCTTGCTTGCCGTGATCCTGCCAGGCGCCGTCAAGGCGCTGAACCTCGATGATGCCATAAAGGCCTATGCCGAAAAAGCGGGTGCGTTCAAAAACGCCGAAGGCGCTCTGCGCCGTGCAGCCAACGTGTGGTCGAACAAGCCTTACGATGAATTCGAGAAGGAAGCCAAGTCAGCGCTGTCCCAACTGGACGAAGCCCGAAAAGGCTCGCTGACCCCGCCCGAGCTTTGCTTCAAGGCTGCGCAGCGCAAAGTGAAATCCGGCGACTACGATCCTGATCCAGAAGAATAGTCACTAAGCGCTTAGAATGGCTAGGGATCTCGAATCCCTTCACCTCTAGTTCAAAACCATCGTCAATCAGCTCGAGCATCTACTCGTTCAAAATCTAGATGTCCCAGCCTGCGTTAAGGGCCGATTTGTTGTCAGCAATGAGCAGTGCCTTTTTCTGGGCCAGGGTCAGGCCATAGAGTCGAACGCAAGGCACCTCACATATCCCAGCCGCTTGAACGCTTGATCAATACCACAGACAGATGCGGTCACGTCATGCGCATCGGCCAAGGCTCCCTGCAACCCCTTTGGCGTGATGTCAGGGTCCTGATGGATTAACTCGATCAGAAATTCCTGATACAAGGCCATCCGACGGCTGAAACTAGTCCTCCAGCGATACGACCGATCCATCCGACGTGATGCAAATAGCTGGCCCGACCAGTTTGTAGACGCTCGCATCTGGGGAAATCGCTGCTAGTCGCCGGTGCACCAGATCACTGTCCATTATTGAGAAGTCTGTCGTCTCTTGACTGCCAACTGGCTCGAAACCTGCATCGACACGGATCCCACCTCTATCCGTCAGCAGATACCTCGCATGGAAGTCTTCACCGCCATCCTTTTCGCACCAACAAAAGAAGGAGATTTTCATCCCGGAAGGGATGATGTCGCTAGATAGAGTTGCTGCTTCACGTCGTAGGATTTCGTTCGAAAGCCCTTTCTTTGTGTCGTTTCGATAATGGAACTCACAAACGGCACTTGGATTGACTTCGCCGACTAAACGCAAGACCTCGCGGAAGAGTTTCCTTTGTCTTTGGTTGAACGGATCAAAATATGGGTCGACGAACACCAGTCTCGACCCAAACTGGAGCAGCCCACGCAATGCATTAGTTATCGACTCAATATCCCTGGGAATATTGCTTTCATGGGGCACCTTCATCAAAGGTGCACTCTCATCCAACATATCGATGGAAAGCGCTTCAGTCTCATCCTTCGGAACTTGGCTGGCGATGATTGCATGAAATGGCTTCTGGTTATGTTGGGCCAAGGCGTTGTCCAGCCACGACCCAAGTGCTGGATCAAAAGTTCGACCATTCCGAACCACTTTGTTCTTTTTCGCCTGATTTAGGGCTTCTTCAACCATCTTTTTTTGAACTGGAGGCAGAGCATTTGCCGCTGCGTAGACCTCTCGAAACCAACTCTTGGGGAATTGAGATATTAGCCGGCCTTTATCGAAGCCGAATTTTTCAATGAGATACCGGAAATTCTCCCAACTCGAACCAATGGCTTGAGGCTCAACAGCATATTCATAGTGCATTAGAAGAGCTCCTCGGCGCGCTCTTCAAAAAAGCCTTTCGGCCAGTTGTCTACAAAATCTCCGCTGTCGCTTACTCGCAACCTACGGAACACGGGTCCGCGCTCGGTGGCTTCGACATACACGACTGAGATATCGCTCGGCTTTAAACCCTGCACGCCAGGCGGCAACTCGTTGTCTCCCAGCTCGCGAACCCTTCTTAGAAGGCGCAACATTATGTGCTCGCTATGAGTTTCCACCAATAGTGTTCGCTCAGGCCCCGTAGAGGGTTTTTCGTTTCTTGTTGCAGTAATGAACAGATCACCTAGCCCCACTTGTATTGCGGGATGGATGTGAAGTTCAGGTTGTTCGATCGCTACAAGCCCGTCGGGTTCCATCAGGCAGGCAACAACCACTGGAACCATCTGAGAAATCCCGACGCCTACGTCGTTGGGCGCGACTGGGATGCCACGTATCACATCCATCAGGCCGATTTCAGACTTGGTTGGTATTGCCTCATAGAGCTCTTGCAGGTCACCGAGGTCGTCTTCGTTGATCCCCCGCTTGAACAATTGATGCAGGCCATCAGTCGTCGAGATTTGTTTGTAGTCCGATTTCACTAGCACATAGCCAGTGCGAAGCCGCTCGTCCGATGACATCCATTCGTTCACACTGTCCAGAAGCTCATCACCGGACTGCGTGTAGAGCACATCCCAAGCGGCGAGCCCCTGTGCCCACCTGGATTCGTCCGGCGAAAGGCGGGGGCGGTAGCCTCTGCTCGGGATCTCACGCAGCGGACCGATGTAGGTCACGGAGGCCAGGTAGTCTCGCACTATGCGCACAGGTCCTAGGATCAGCTCATCCATGATCGCGGCAAGGCCTGCAACTGTGTCGAGCTGCTGCTTGTAGTGTTTCAGAGCATTTTCATAGGCGTCGCTTTCGTCACGCGTCATGCGTGAGGAACGGCCAAATGTTCTGTCCATTATTCTATCGGCTGCGTCTCCACCCGCCATAAACGCGCGCATCGAAAGATCGCGATCCGGATCCACGAGGTCCGAGACCAGCGGCTTATCGATTTCTGGAAGCGCGCCAAGCTCGGTTTCAATGCCAACTCGGACATCTGTATCCCACGCGGAGCCGTCAGCGGCGTCTTCAATCTCTTGCTCGCTCATTTCCTCCATGACCGAGCTCATTTCACGCGAGTGGTGCCATATGGCTTCTAGCAAATCGACTGAAAGGGCCCGTTCTTTGTGGAGCTCGCCATCCTCGCTCAGGACATTCAGGAAACCGAGCCTCTCGTCTTCTTCCGGATAGTCGTGGGGGTATCTAATCGGCTGTAGCAGGGCGTGTTCGAAGTTGAAATCTGTTGCCATGGCCCGACCGACTTGCGCCGGCGACACTATTGAGCAGATGGCCTGCTCGTCCATTTCGACGTCAAGACGGGACACAAAAGGGGCGTTGATCAGATCACTCCAGCGCACTTCAATCCCGATGCCAATCTCCTGGACAACCGCGTAGTCCTGCAACTCGGTATTCTCACCAATCAGATAGCGGATGCCGAGTTCGTTGAAGCGATCGTCACGAAGGCTTGCACCCGAATTTAGAAGGAGCCGTTCGCTGCCCTGATCTTCGGTCATGTCGATCCGGACCTTGATGCGGATCGGGCGTGAGAGGTCGTGGTTGTGCACGAGCGTAGCAAACCCTCCGAGGTCGGTCAGGCCGCCGGCGATGGTCTGGTCGGGGTCGGGGTTGTTGCGTTCGAGGATCTCGCGCAGGTAGTGCAGCGCCTGCAGGATCGTGCTCTTGCCGGCGCTGTTGGGGCCGAAGAGCAGTGTGATCGGCGCGAGGTCGATGCTCTGCTTCGTGCCGATGCCTTTGAAGTTCTCGATTTCGATGTGGCTTAGGCGCATGATGAAATCCTAGAGCTCGCCTCGGAAGGCGCGTTGAGAGAGCGAACCAAAGAGATTCTCTGCCTGCGCCAGATCACTGTTAAACCTTCCCACCAAGATCGAGGCAGTTTCCGTTAGTTTTGAAAACCTCTGTTGAATTTCCATCGGCGGGACCGGAACTTCCATTTCCCTCAAACGCGTTAGAGTGATCTCGCGAAAAGTGGCCCCCTTAATTTGGCGACTTATCCAATCTTGGCATCTTTGGGAGCGCAGGAAATGGAGAAGGTATTCGGTTGTCACCATTTCTCCTGGCGAAATACGAGCAGTGCCTTGTGTCAGGTTCGCGCCATCGAGCTCCTCGGGAACCAGAGCGGTGGTGCCCACAGTTGCGCGAATGCTCATAACGATTTCACCGGCGCGAACAGTTGATCTAGCGAATTTTGCCGCGATTTTTGGGGAAGTGTGCCGAAGGTTTCCGAGAACAATTTCTCCGTTTTTGATGTCCCCTGTCCGAATATACGGCACGCCGCCATCGTACTCCGGACCAGCTTGGACGATGCCATAGGTGACGATAGTGCCTTCGCTTACAACCTCCGATAACGGCCTTGTGGGCCACTCGACATTGCCAAACATCTCCAGAAACACCGACTTCAGAAACTCATCCGCGAGGTCAACGGCCTGCTCACGTTTGCGGCGGATGGCGTCGGCCTTGTCGAGGATGGCAACGATTTTCTTTTGCTGCTCTAAGCTTGGCAGCGGGATTGGCATGCCACGAAATTTGTCGTCTGGCAGAACGCGTCTGCGAGCCGTGCTGCTTCGAAGGTTGGAGACATAGTATGCGATAGCTGCTTCAGAGCGCAGGTATCGCTCTAAGTAAAGCTCATCTGCCAATTCCTTGTCGATTGTCCAAATCTTGTAGGCGGGGCTTACAATTCCGGCATCTGAGACGCGCTGCACTGCCAGAACGGCTTCGTCTATTGGGAAACCAACAACAAGCTCACCGTTCTTAACAACTCTGTAGTTTGCAGTGTCCCGACTGGCCACGCGTTTCTTGAACTTGTCAGATTGAAGGACCAATCCATCGCTCATGGTCATTGAAAGAATAGGGTATTCTTCATTGCCTGCACGCCGCACCGGCGCGGGGGCGAGGATCTCACCTAGAGGAACATGCGACCAATTCATTTTAGCATCGCCTCGAGTTCCGCTATGTCCTGATCGATTTGCTGGTTGAGCGATTTCATTTTTCCCAAGATTTCAAGCGGGTGCTCGGTATCCTCGGGAATAAATTCTACTTCTCGATAACGGCCGAATGTGAGGTCGAAATTTGCGTCCCTGATTTCATCGACATTTACAAAGAAACCCTTGTCCTTTCGGTTTTGATCCGTCTGCACGTCACGATTCTTCCAAGCCTCTATGCAGCCGGGAAGATCGTTCTCTGGAATTGGTTCGCGTTTATCATCAAGTGTGAAACCATCGTTCTTGATTGCATAGAAGAAGACATTGTCAGTCCTGCCTCCCTTCGTGAATACAAGAATTGCTGTTGAAACACCGGCATACGGTTTGAACACCCCGCTGGGCAGCGAAATCATGGCTTCAAGTTGATTGTCCTCTACCAGCTGCCTTCGAAGATCGACGTGCGCCTTGGAAGAACCAAAAAGCACTCCGTCCGGGACAATTGTCGCTGATCGCCCACCGGTCTTCAGCATGCGAAGAATGAGGACAAGAAAGAGAAGCTCTGTTTTCTTTGTTTTGACCTTGCGTAACAAGCCCGGGTGGACGTCTTCAAAATCGAGGCTGCCCGTAAAAGGAGGGTTTGCAAGAATAAGGTCAAAACTCTCGGCGGCAGCACGAGGGTACTTTTCACTGAAGCGAGCACTGAGTGTGTCCTGGTAGTGAATTTTTGGATTGTCCACGCCATGCAGCATCAGATTCATGGCTGCAATCCGAAGCATCGTCGCGTCGAAATCGAACCCGTGGAACATCTTGTTGCGGATGTGCTCGCGGTGATCTTCCAAAAGGTCGCCGGTGTAGATCTTCTCGATCTTGCCGGTTTCTGGATCGATTTCTTCGATAATGCCTTCTTCGGACGTGTACGTCTTCATCAGGTACTGCATCGTCTCGACGAGGAAGCCGCCCGTACCAGCCGATGGGTCGCCAACGACTTCGTCTGGCTTCGGATCGAGTATCTCAACCATCAGCTGGATGATGTGGCGCGGTGTACGGAACTGTCCATTGATGCCGGCCGTGGTCAGTTTGCTGAGTAGGTACTCATAGAGGTCACCCTTTGTGTCGCCTTCGGTGAGCGGCAGCTTGTCGATCATATTGACCGCCTTCACCAGTAGGCTCTCCTTCTGGATCATCAACTGCGCGTCTTTCATGAATTCTGCAAAGGCGGCACCGCTGGCGGAGGATTTTCGGAAATGTGGGAAAACCTCATCGCGCACAAGCGGCAGCATTTCCTCTGCGCCGAGATGCCGAAAATGAGACCAGCGTAAATGCTGTTCGTCCTCTTTGAAACGTGGAGGCGTGTCCCGCTTGCCCGCTCGCTTCAGTCGGTTTTCATCGCGGGTCTCGTTGATGTCGAGAAGGCGCGCGAACATCAGGAAGGTGACCTGCTCGATCACCGTGAGAGGATTCGTTATCCCGCCCTGCCAGAATTCCGTCCAGAGCGCGTCAATGTCGCGTTTGAGGGCACCTGTAATCATTGGTCTTTCGTCCTTTCAGAGGCTTCTTGTTCGTCGCCGCCCCCCGTTGAAGGCGGCGCAAACTGGTCGACGATTTCCATGAGTTCATCGACGTCTTTTTCATTCTCGAATACCCCGTCGGGCCCGTCGGCATCGACGACCGTAAAGGGGTCTTCATAGAGCTTCGCGCGGGTGATCGACCCGTAGCGCGCGATGTGGTTCTTGAGCAGACCGAGGAAGCGTGTCTGTTTGGCTTTCAAACTTGGATGCGTCCGCGCGAAATCCGCAAACTTCGCTTCGACCGCCTCAGGGTCGAGGCCGATGATCGAGCGGATCACGAAGTCCAACGGAGCAGCGGTTTCAGAGAAGAACTCCTCGAGGATCTCCCGATTGACGCCAGGTGTCTGGGCCAGGATTAGCGAGACCAGCTTATCGATGTCCGCTTCTGAAACAGGCTCACCACGGCTGATCTTCTGAAGCGTTGGGTTCTCGTCGAAATGCTTGCGCAGCTCTTCTTCGACGACTTGGCGGTAAGCCTTCATGTTCACCGCATCGAGACTGATCTTACGGCGGCCTGACTGAACCTCGGACGCGGTCTCAGTGACATCGATGATCTTGGGCGGCACTGCCGGGCCCGACGTGCGCTCCCGATATCGCATGATTTCCCGAAGAGGCTTTCTGACCTCCTCGAGCTTCTCGACGGTAAGGTCGTCCCAGAATGTATCCGATTTCACGGCCTTGATAACCTCGGCCTTCTCCCGGACGGGGTTCAGATGCATCTGAAGTGCGCCGAGACGCTCCAGCATGTCGATCTTCAGATCGCCAACCGTGTTTGATTGGTGCAGGACGGCAATCTGAATGCGGGTGATGAGCAGGTCGAGCGCATAGGCGTCACCATGTCCGCGAATGTTCCGCCACTGCATCAGCGGCGCGATCACCTGACGCAAGCCAACGACGGTCGCCGGCGCAAAGGCCTTCAAGGCTTCAGGCGCCCCAAGCGACCGCTTTTCCCGCCATTTTTCGCGGACCGCGATGGTTTCCTCGTCAAGGTCGTTGATGTCCTTGCCGATCAACTCAATGACTGCTTCAAATGCCGGGATTTCGCTCTTTTTCAGGGCTAGCTCGGCCAGGTTGATCCGCTCCTCAAACACGAGCTGCATCAGCGACTTCGTCTGGGTGGGTTCAGCCGGCCGATAGCCCGTCTCGAAGCGTTCGAAGTTCCCCCAATGGTCAAAGATCCGGAACACGGTCTTGTGTTGCCCGGGCCCGAACAGGTCTTCGCAGAGCCGCGTGCCGCGCCCGATCATCTGCCAGAACTTCACGGGCGATTTGACGGGTTTCGCAAACACGAGGTTGAGGATCTCCGGGATGTCGATCCCGGTATCGAGCATGTCGACCGAGATCGCGATGGTGAGCTCGTCGTTCTTGCCGTCATCGTTGCCCTTGAAGTCATCGATCAGCTGCTCAGCACGTGGATCATAGTTATCGATGACCTGGCAGAAGCGCCCGCCATATTGGGGGTACATCTCGTCAAAGAGCTGTCGCAGAAGCACGGCGTGCTGGTGGTTGCGGGCGAAGATAATGCTCTTTCCAGGTGTCTGCCCCGAGGCATCCCGCAGCCCGTTCTCCATCAGGTTCCGCAGGATCGCCCGGTTAGTGTCCTTGTTATAGATCACGTTGTCGATCTGGTCGGCCGCGAAATCATATTGGGATGGGTCTTCGCCCTGATCTTCGAGCTCCTTGATCTGCTCGGCGGTCAGGGTGTCCAGGGTGATCCCCTCGCGCATGAACTGGGTCGTGTGCTCAAACACCTCAAAGGGCGTCAGGAACCCGTCGCGGACGGCTTCCTCGAGATCGTAGTTTGCAGTTGGAAGCTGACCTTCGCACTGGAACAAATCGAAGGTGCTGCGCGTCACGAAGTCGACCGGTGTCGCTGTCAGACCAATTTGCAGGCTGTCGAAGTACGTGAAGATGTCGCCGTAGACGTTGTAGATGCTTCGATGGGATTCATCGGCGATGATGAGATCGAAGTACCCCACATCAAAGGACTGAAACACTTTCTTCATCGCTGGATATGTCGCGATGAAGATGCGTTCCTTTGCGGAGCTGTCGATCCGTCCACTGACCACCCTGATGGGCTCAGAGGCGAGGAAATCACCGAAGGCGTTCTTGGCTTGCTTTCTGAGCTCGCGCCGGTCGCACAGGAAGAGCACGCGCTTGACCCATCCCGCCCGGATAAGGAGCTCGGTCAGGGCGATCGCAACACGGGTTTTCCCGGTGCCTGTGGCCTGCACAACGAGCGATTTGCGGTGGTTCCCAGTGAACCGCTCGGACACGCGCTTGATCGCTTCGATCTGGTAGAGGCGATTGACGATGTCAGACCGCGGCTCGATCGTGTCGAGTGCCTTCCGGCTCTTGCGCTGGAATTTGACGAGATACTGAAGGCTGTCCTTGGAGTAGTACCCATAGACTTTCCTTGGCGGGTACCCTCCAGCGTCGTCCCACATCCAGATGTCGTAACCATTGGTGTAGAAGATTACCGGACGTTGCCCGTGAACCTTCTCCAGACCGTCTGCATAGAGTTTTGCCTGCTGCCGGCCGGTTTCAGGATCGACCGACGTCTTCTTCGCTTCGACGACCGCCAGCGGCGTGCCGTCATCATCCCAGAGCACATAGTCGGCGTATCCAATGCCACTCGCAGTTGGCTGGGAGGGGACTTCGACCTCTTTGCCGACCTCGCTTGTGCTCGCGTCGCCGCCGGCGACATTCCAACCGGCGCTCGCGATCAGGCTGTCGATAATACGGACCCGTGTGGTCGCCTCGTCGAACTTCAGCAGGTTCGCAGATTCCGCGGCAGTTGAGGCCAGGGCTTCGATTTCGGCAGCTTTCCTTTCAGCGGCCGTAGCTGTTTGACGTGCTTCCTCGAGCTCTTGAAGAAGCTTCTCCATCTGAGCTTCCTGGCCCGCCAGCTTTTCGAGTAGCTCACGCTTTTCGCGTTTCAGCTTGCCTTTCGTCTCGTCGACGACTGACTGCGGAATGTCGGTGAACTTGGGCAGTTCATCCGGCGCGCCCTTGCGTGCCTGAACGAAGACCCAGCGCGAAAGGTCGAACGCCTCCTTGATCAGCCACACGGCATTCTTCGTGCTCGCGGGATCGCCATGCGCGGCCTTGTTTCCATGGATGCGAAGCGCGTGCAGTTTGTCTAGCACCACCTTCGGTACGATGGCCGAAAAGGCCTCGTTGCGCAGAAGATCGATGAACGTCGCTTGGTCCGGCTTGGGAAGACGGAGGTCCCGATAGATGTCCTTCGTGAGGTTCTCGGCAAAGAGCCTGAGCTTCACTAGCGCGCTTGCAGGGTCAGCATAGGCGTAGGCCTCAGCGAATGCGCCAAGCTCAGCCAGCTCTTGCCACTCCGGCCGGAGGAATTCGAAGTTGCGCGACTTCATGTTCGCCTCCCCTCGACAATGAGGGAGGGCGGCAAGTCCGGCGTCACACAGACAGTGTCTGTGGGCATATCTGCCAACCTAGGATACGCCATATTTCGTCATCCAGTTTGTCAGCGTCTGATAGCTCGGCAATCCAATCAGTTTTGCCGCGTTTGTCTTGTTTCCTTCAGCATGCGCGATTGCCCGGGTGATATAGTGCCGCGCAACTTCCGCCATGATTTCCTGCAAGTTCACACCTTCGTCGAGCGACTTATCAAGAATGCCATTCTGGGTCCCTGCCGGCGCCGGCGCAGTAAAGACGGCGTCCCAGATGTCGTCTTCTGTGATCTGGGAGCCTTCGCTCCAGATCGCCGCGCGGCGCAGCGAGTTTTCGAGTTCGCGGAGGTTTCCGGGCCAGGTGCGCTGAAGGAGCACATTCTTCGCGCCTGGCGAAAGCGTCTTCTTCTCAAAGCCGGGTTCGTCAGCGCTCTGCTCATTGATCCGGTCAAGCAGCATTTCGATGAGCGGGCCGAGGTCTCCTTTACGCTCCCGGAGGGGAGGGATCTTGAGGACAAGCACAGCCAGCCCGAAAAAGAGTTCCTCGCGGAAGTCGCCGGCGGCCACAACGTCGATCAGCTGTTTGCGTGTTGCAGCAATGATCCGCACGTCTGCTCTGCCAACTTGTGAAGTCGCAGCCTCATCACCTGTCATCTCATCGAGGACAACCTGAAGTCGGACCTGCGCTTGCGGTGGCAAAAGCTCGACTTCATCGAGATAGAGGGTGCCGCCGGATGCTTCTGCAAGCGCACCGGCGCTATCGTCTGATCCGAATATCTCTGCGTCGATCTGGTCAGGCTTGAGGGCGCCACAGTTCAGCGAGACGAAAGGCCCTGCGCGCCGTGGACCGAATTCATGGATGGCTCGCGCCAGAACTTCCTTCTCAGTGCCGGCTTCCCCCTCGATCAGAATAGGCACATTGCGCACGGCGGCCTTCTTCGCCTTGCTCGCCATGCGGTCCATGGCTGGACTTCTGAAGATGAGATCGCCGAATGTCTTGGTGCTCAGGCCGCCGCTCAGCTTTGCCAGCCTCGCATCCGCAGACTCAATGATCTTTGGAAGGAGTTCAGCAGAGACGTCAAAAGGAACCTCAATCGTCTGCACGCCGCCCTCTTTCGACGACTGCAGCAACTCAGCCGGAAAGCGCGTTGCGCCCAGTATGGCCCAGACAAGCGCCATGGCCCATGTGCCCGGGCTCAGATGAAAGGTGAGTTCAGGAATGTCGGGGGCGAAGGCCTGCCGGCAGCGCTCGACGACATCCACCGCAATCGCGTGAATTGCGTCGATATCGGTTGGGTCGCTTAGCTGGACGTGCTCGACGACAATTTCCGCCGGTGTCCGCCGGCTAAGCCAATCCGTGTAAGCCGCAACCCGCTCGCCGTCCTGGTTTACGATCAGAACCAGGCGGTCAAAGCGCCGCTCTTCTGCTGCACTGCAGATCGGGCCCGTCTGCCCCTCAGGGTGGGTCGGGGCATCAAGGTCCTGCGTGCCTGTCCATGCCATTAGAATCTTCATATTTGCCTAAATAGAAGGAATCTTACGTTCATGCAAGAGCTCTTATGCCTTTTTCCCCGGAACAGAGCGGCGCCACCATTTCTTTATAAATAACTGAATACAAACATGTAATTTTGATACTTTCACCTAGGCTGGGCGTGCGACATAAAAAAATTTGTGCGAAAACACAAAAAATATCTTGCAACGGAAGGTAAGGTTTCTTATTTCAAGGTCAGCAGCGGCAAGGGTCGCAAATTTTGGGGATGTCGCAAGATGGCACAGCGAGAGAAAGACGCACTGGAGGAGGTCGCCGCCAAAGTGAGCGCGCTCACCAAAGCCCTCCTCGACGAGGGTAATGATCCCTCAATGGTCGCCTTCGCGCTGACCTCCGTTGCGGCCGACATGGGGCTGCAAGTTTGTGGCGATCCGATGCGGGTCTTTCCGGTGCTGCTCGGCGCGATCTCTCAGCAGGCGCATATGCGCGCAGAGGATACCGCGGAGAATGATGCCGAAGAGCCGGCGCGCGCCCCACTTGGTGCGACGGTTCACTGAGTGGTGCGGGTTTGGATCGAGAGAAAGGGAGAAGAGAGATGAAAGCCAAGCAAAAGCTCCGGGGTTTGTCCCTTCTTTCGGCGGTCTTTGGTGAGCTGTCACAGCAGCTGCCTGAGGGCAGTGTCTCGACCGAGGAGTTGCTCGGGGCGGCTCAGAAGCTGATCGAGCTGTCGAAGCGGGAGTACGTCACCGACGGGAATCCCGACGAACGGCGGCATCAGGGATACTATTCCTATGATCTCTGTACCGCTTTCGACAAATTCCAGGGGCGTATTCTGGAAACGGAGATGGGGTTGCAGAGCGATCCGCTTGCCGGCCGCGGTCGGCGCAATGGTTTGAAAGAGCTGCTGAGTGGCAGCCGCGAAGATATGGTTCTGGAGGAAGTCTATGGCTGAGTACAAAGCAGCATCCGCCTTGCGAGAGCACATGCTCGAGGGGCATCCGGTTACACTTTTGGAGGCCATGCTCCTGTTCGGGGTTCAAAACCCGAACGCAGAGTTTGCTCGCATTAAGAAAGACGGGTTCCTCATCGAGTCGCGACCCGCACCCATGGCGAAGGTCATTCGCCGGATCAACGAATACACGGTCTGCAAGGTCCCTGCGGGTCTTCCTTACAAGGAGATTCAGCTGACCGAGTACTGGATCAAGAAATGAGACGGGCGTTCACCCCTCGGCAAAGGCGCATCCTGCAGATGCTCGCCGGCAACCTCTGCCAAAAATGCGGAGCGGTGCTCGATGCGGGCTTCCATGCGGACCACATGCGCGCCCACTCAAGGGGTGGACCCACGATACTGGAGAACGGCCAGGCACTCTGTGCCAGCTGCAACCTGAAGAAAGGTGCGAGCCATGACGACGATTAATCTGAGACCCTGGCAGGCTGCCTGCGCCAACAAAGCTATGGACTGGCTCGAGGTTGGTGAAGATCGGCATTTCCTGATCAATGCGGCGCCGGGTGCGGGTAAAACCATCTGCGCCTCGGTCATCGCACAGCGTTTGCTCGATGCGGATCTGATCGATCGAGTCATCGTGATCGCGCCGCGAAAAGCGGTCGTCAAACAGTGGGCGGCGGAATTCAAGCTCGTGACTGGGCGCCCGATGCTTCAGATCACCGGGGCTGATGAAGAGCCAGAAGAATACGGTGTTGATCTGTGCGCGACCTGGTCGGCGATCCAGAGCTCCCTGGATGGACTTCAGGCAGTTTGCCGGAAGGACCGCACACTTGTGATCTGCGATGAGCATCATCACGCGGCCGTCGCTGCTGCCTGGGGCGATGGCGCAAACGGTGCCTTCGCAGATGCGAAGTTTGCGCTGATCCTGACCGGGACCCCGATCCGGTCCGACGGAAAGGAGTCTGTCTGGCTGGCTTATGACGACCAAGGTCTGATCGACCACCCCGAAGGCGGGTCCTACACACTCACCTACGGTGAGGCTGTCGACCTCGAATACTGCCGGCCCATTACCTTCCATCGGCATGAGGGGAAGTTCTCTGTCACGCTGGATGACGGCGAGAACATTTCCGTGTCCGGGACAGAGGACACCGACTTTTCGCCGGCGCTGAAGCGGATCCGGGGCCTTCAGCAGGCGCTGGACTACTACAAACTCGCTTGCACCCCGAAATTTCTGGCTTCGGGCGCGGCAGATCCGGACTCCTATCAGGCCAACATGCTGCAGTGGTGCATCGACAAGCTGAACGACCTTCGGCTTCGCATGCCTGAGGCTGGCGGACTTGTGATCGCGCCCAACATTCCAGTTGCGGAGTACATGGCGGAGCTTCTCGAGCTCCTCGATGGCGAGAAGCCCGTGGTGGTCCACAATCAGGTCGCCAACCCGGAAGGCAAGATCACCGCGTTTCGCAATAGCAAGAAGCGCTGGATCGTGTCCGTGGCCATGATTTCCGAGGGCGTCGATATCCAGCGCCTGCGTGTTCTGGCTTATCTGCCCAACGCGCAGACAGAGCTGTCTTTTCGGCAAGCGATGGGCCGGGTCGTGCGGAACTTTGGGCCCCAAGATGACTCCCGTGCATATGTTGTGATGCCCACGCATCGGATTTTCGAGGAGTACGCGCGCCGTGTCGAGGCGGAGATGTCGCCGGCCAAACTGCGCCCGTCGGATGCGCCCGACACCAAAGTCTGTCCCGACTGTGGGGCGGAGTGCCCGAAGGACGCGACGGCCTGCCACGTCTGTGATGCGGAGTTTCCCGTCCGCCAACCGAGAATGAAAACCTGCGACGCGTGCGGGGCTCTCAACCCCCTGAGCGCCAAAGACTGCCAGTCTTGCGGCACAGCGTTCGCCCATGCCTTCGAGATCTCGCTGAATGAGGCCTTGCGTGTTGGGGCCATCATCCGGGGCATGGATCTCGACGAAGAGGAAGTCCAGGAGGGGGAAGCCATCCGTGATGTCTTCCGGAAGGGCGTTCTAAGCAGCGGCGATGACCAGCTGATCAAGATCCTCAAGCTCCTGCCCGAGGAGAGCTATGGACGCCTCGCGCGCATGTTCGAGGAGAACAAGTGATGCGCGTTGCGACTGACAGAATTGAGGTGGTGCGATGAACGATCACAGTCTCTTTGCGATCGGTGCGGAGCACGTCATCCAGAGTGGGGCGCAAGCCCATGTGGATGACTGGCGGCTCCTTCGCCGGCTGGCCCTGCCACGCCGCCTGAACAACTCTTGCAGCGGTGCCGTGAAGCATGCCCTCGTTCTAGATGTGGAGACCACCGGCCTTTCGCTCGAGGGCGACGAGGTCATCCAGCTCGCCATGCTTCCGTTCACCTACGAGCTCGACACTGGCAGGGTCCTTGAAATCACCCACGACCGAGCCTTCGATGGACTTCGTGAGCCTGGTATTCCGATCTCCGAAGAGGCCAGTCTGGTCACCGGGCTTACGGCTGAAATGGTCGCGGGCCGCTCGATCGATGCGTCAGCTGTGGAGGCACTGGTTTCCGATGCCGATCTGATCATTGCGCATAACGCCAGCTTCGATCGGGTCATGGTCGAGAAACATTGGCCCTGCTTTGCCGAGAAACCCTGGGGCTGCACCCTAACGAGCGTTGACTGGCTGCGCGAAGGGTTCTCTGCCGGCAAACTGGATTACCTCGGGATGCAGTTCGGCTGGTTCTACGGCGGTCACAGGGCGCTCGCGGATTGCGAGGCATGCCTCGCATTGCTTTCGCAGGAGTTGCCTCGGTCGGGCCAGCGGATCATGTCCGCCGTTCGCGATGCGGCTCTGCAGGACGAATACCTCGTTCGGGCGGTCGATGCCCCTTACGATGAACGTTTGAAGCTGAAGGAGCGCGGGTATCGCTGGCGGCCGGCAGAACTTTCACTTGGCAAGGTCTGGTGGACGATCACATCCGATCCTGCGGCGGAGATCGACTGGCTCCGGGCTGAAATCTACGGTCGAGACGTAAATGTGCCGATGCACAAGGTCACGGCGCTTAACCGTTTCTCGGAGAGGCTTTGGGAGGCGCAGCCATGAAAAAGCACGTTGATCAGATTGTCCTGAGCGCATCCGACCTCGTCGGCCATCTGAACTGCGCCCATCTGACGGAGCTGGATCTTCAGGTCGCCGAAGGAGCGCTTGCGAAACCGAAGCACTGGGACCCGCTGCTCGAGATCTTGCGCGAGCGGGGTGACCAGCATGAAAAGGCCTTCATCGCGCACCTTGAGACTCAGGGACTGACGTCTGTCCGGATCGAAGGAGTCGACATCACGCCAGCAGCCGTCACGGCAACCCGCACTGCGATGGAGTCTGGTGCGCAGATCATCGTTCAGGCGGCAATCTCACATGACAGGTGGGTTGGGCGGGCCGACATCCTGCGGCGGGTCGAGAAACCCAGCAATCTTGGATCCTGGTCCTACGAGATCATCGATGCGAAACTTGCCCGTGAGACCAAGGCTGGCTCGGTGCTTCAGCTTTGCCTCTACGCGGATCTGTTGGAACAGGTGCAGGGTATCGCGCCTGAATATGTCTACGTCGTAGCACCCTGGTCCGACTTCGAACCGCAAGAATTTCGATATGGGGACTACGCCGCGTATTACCGGAAGGCCAAAGCTGCCGCGGAAGCGGCGACTTCCGACGGAGCGCTGGGAGGTCAGTATCCTGAACCGAAGGAGCATTGCGACATCTGCAGGTGGCGGACTCAGTGCGACGCACGCCGACGTGCAGACGATCATCTCTGTCTGGTCGCAGGGATCAGCAAGAACCAGACGTCCGAGCTGCAGGATAATGGGATTACTACGGCGGCAGAGCTCGCCGCGATGCCCACGCCGATGCCCTGGAAACCTAAGAAGGGGTCGCCGCTCTCCTACGAGAAGGCGCGTGAGCAAGCCCGGATTCAATTGGAGTCGCGTGAGGCCGGAGAAGTCCGGTATGAGCTGCTGCCGATCGTTGAAGATATCGGCCTGTGTCTGCTGCCTGAACCATCTGACGGAGATATCTTCTTCGACATCGAAAGTGATGCGTTCGTTGGGGAACACGGACTCGAGTATCTCTTCGGCTATACCTATCGCGATGAAACTGGCGCCTGGACCTACACGGCGGACTGGGCGTTTGATCGGGAAGGCGAGAAGGCGATCTTCGAGCGCTTCGTGGACTTCGTGAATGCGCGCAGGGAACAGTATCCGGATCTTCACATCTACCACTACGCACCTTACGAGCCCGGGGCGCTGAAACGGCTTATGGGCCGGTATGCGACCCGCGAAGGTGAAATCGACGATTTCCTGCGCAGCAATCTGCTGGTCGACCTCTACAGCGTCGTGCGCAATGGGCTGCGCGCTGGGGTCGAAAGCTACTCGATCAAGAAGTTGGAGCCGATCTATGGCTTTGAGCGGGACACCAGTCTGCCAGATGCCAATGTCGCGCTTGCGCGCCTGCAAGCTGGACTCGAACTGGGCGATATCGATGCTATCGACGATGAGGTGCGCGCAACCGTACAGTCCTACAATTACGAGGATTGCACCTCGACCATTGCCCTCCGCGACTGGCTTGAAGATCGCCGCCAGGAGCTTGTCGATGCCGGAACCGATGTTCCGCGTCCCTTGCCCTCTGATCAGGACCCAAGCGAGGCGCTGACAGAACGTCAGGAAGCAGTGCAGGCTCTGATCGAGCGTCTCACGGCCGACGTGCCCGCGGATATCGAAGAGCGGACCGAAGAGCAGCACGCCCGTTGGATCCTCGCGAATATCCTCGACTGGCATCGTCGTGAGGACAAGGCAGCCTGGTGGGAATACTTCCGGCTTTCCGCGCTCACGCCAGAAGAACTCATCGACGAGCGCGCCGCGTTGTCACAGCTGGTGTTTGTTGGAGACGTGTCGCCACCGGGCGCTCGGACGCCTGTGCACCGCTATGCATTCCCGCAGCAGGACACGGATCTTCGTGGCGACGAAGCATTGCGGATGAATGGCGGCGACAAAATCGGCAGCGTGATCGCGGTTTCTGCGGATGACCGGACAGTCGACATCAAGAAGATGGGGAAGACGGCTGACATCCACCCCGAGGGCGTCTTCGCGCATCAGATGTTCAATACGAAGGAACAGGCCGACAGCTTGATGCGGCTTGGGGAGTATGTCGCTGATCATGGCGTCGAAGGAGATGGGCCATATCAGAGCGCCCGAGCACTCTTGCTGCGTCTCAAACCGCAACTTGGCGATGGACCGATCCGACAGCCCGGCGAAACGACCCTGCAGGCCGCGCTTCGCGTCGCCCGCGAGCTTGGTGAAGGCATCTTCCCGATTCAGGGCCCTCCGGGAACTGGTAAGTCGTACACGGGCGCGCGCATGATCTGCGAACTCGTTAAGTGTGGAAAGAAGGTCGGGATCACGGCCAACAGTCACAAGGTGATCCGCAACCTGCTCGACAAGGTCGTCGAAGCCGTCCCGGAGATGAAGGTCGATCTCTGCTGTGTTCAGAAACCGAAGTCCGGCGAGATGGAGCCTGATCAGGACCGGTTGAAGTTCGTGTCCGACAATGCCGGGGTTTATGCCGCGCTGGGCTCAGGGTCGGCCCAGGTTGCAGGTGCGACGCCCTTCCTTTGGTCACGCGCTGACGCCCACGAAGTGCTCGATGTGCTCGTGATTGACGAAGCCGCGCAGATGTCTCTGGCCAATGTCCTAGCAGTTGCTCAGAGCGCGAAGACCCTGATCTTGCTTGGAGATCCCCAGCAGCTGGACCAGCCCACGCAGGGCACGCATCCGGACGGCACAGGCGTATCCGCGCTCGAGCATGTTCTTAGCGGCGCACATACGATTGCCGAAGACGAGGGCCTGTTCCTGGAGGAGACCTGGCGCCTGCACCCCGATATCTGCCAGTTCAATTCTGAGCTTTTCTATGATGACAAGCTTCACTCTGTAGAGGGGTGCGAGCTGCAGGAAATCCGCGGTGGCGGGTCGCTGACCGGTACAGGACTTCGGTACTTGCCGGTCGAGCACTCGGGCAATCGGAGCTCGTCGATTGAGGAGGCCGATGCCATTGCCGGACTTGTTGACGAGGTCTTGTCCGGTCATCCGACATGGATTGATCGGGAGTGCCAGGAGAGGCCTCTAACGCTCGAGGACATCCTGATCATCGCGCCCTACAACGCGCAGGTATTTGAGATTCAGCAACGTCTTCCAGGCGCGCGCGTTGGGACTGTCGACAAGTTCCAGGGCCAGGAGGCACCCATAGCGATCTACTCGATGGCAACATCGAGCCATGCTGACGCACCGCGGGGCATGGAGTTCCTATACAGTGCAAACCGGTTTAATGTGGCGATCTCGCGGGCGAAGTGTGTTGCGGTCCTGGTGGCATCGCCTAAAGTGTTCGAGGCGGAATGTCGGACACCGCGGCAGATGCAGCTGGCAAATGCGTTCTGCAGATATCTTGAATGCGCTAACGAAATCGTATCCGCCACAGTTGAAGAGTGGAATTCGGAGCTGGAGTTGAGAAGATGACTGCGGCAGATACTCCAGTCTGGAGCATTCCGAACCTCAAGAGGCATCATCAGAAGCACTGCATAAATGGAGGGAACTGCTTCAAAGATGTGCTTGGCAGTACATTCTCCGTCACGGAGAATGAGTATCGCAAAGCCTCCGAGGAGGCTTTCAAAAATGCATATATTCAATACGAGGGCAGTGAAAAAGAGCGTGGCACAGACGGATTCTATGAGGCTTGCCACCACAGGGTTGACGGTCGAAGCCTAAAGACTACGAGCGATCTGGAGAGCAGGAAGCCCAGATACTTTCGAACCTGCTATCATGTGCACTATGGAAAGCCGCATAATTCTCGCGATTTGAAAAAGTCTGAACTAGATCAGGTAATGAGATACCTTGAAAAGCTCGAGGATGATCGCGATCAGAACATGATCTCAAAGACGAAGATACAGGGAGCTGATGGTTCAGGTTCTCTATCGCTAAGAGACAAGAGGCTTCTGGCGTCAGAAATCAATCGTCTGAACAAGAAGATTTAGTCTGGCTATGTTGGCGCCATCCAAGAGACATCGAGCCTGTTTGGACGAACTGAAGCTTTGGACGCCCGTTGCGCTTGATGTGATGCGGCGACTCGACCGTGAGCTGGAACCAAACGTGATTTTGAATCAACCCGCGTTCGCTCTTGGCGATGAGGGTACAAGGGAAGACAGGTCATCCGGCCTGTCGGCGGGCTACGCACTTCGTCGATACTTCCTGGCACTGGGGCAGTTCCGGAATCTGTTGGACGCTCTTTCAGAGTCGTTCCCAAGAAGGAGAGACCAGTTCGAGCGAGATCTGATCCGCTTCTTGCCTCGTCAGGAGTTTCAAGAATTGGGCGATCTTGGAGAGCAAGTTCTTGCTTTGCTGGCTGCAGGATCTCGACCTGAAGACGGCATGCGATCCGAGCTACCAAGCACCGTAGACGATTTAGCCGATTCACTTTGTGAGGCACGTCGGTTCATCGATGTCTTGCGGGGCATGGCCGAGGTCTCAGTGCTTCCGCAATCAATTGAACTGCTCCTTGGGTCGCCTTGGGACAACGAACTGCGCCGGCGCTTGGACGCGCTTGAAGAGCCGCAAAGAAGAGAACTCGCATACAGAATGCGAGAGTATCTGAGCAGTAACTATGTGCTTAATTCCAAGCCTGTGCGCGATCAGAAGACTCGCAGATTTCATGAGACGCTGCTTTTGGCAGCGAGAATGCCAGGAGAACAGATGTACAGCATCGATATAGACGGTTTTCTGAATCAAGTTTCGGGATCAGAGCTAAATGACAACGATATCTCTGAAGTTCGGCGAATTCTCGAGAGTCTTGAGCGTATCCTGAGTGATGTTCCGTTTGGCGAGCTTTCGGACGTCATTGGGGACTGGGGAGGGATGCAACCGTTCGACAACATCAACATCATACCGTCAGCTGGCAAGAAGGGTGCGTGTCACAATACGCTTTTGGCAACTGCGAGTGGCAGCGGGACAAGCAGAAAAGGCTTTGTCGGCGTCATGCGCCAAGTAAGGAGACATCTAATCGACTGTTTTGGGCAGACGCGAGTTGTGATCCTGCTTACAGATACTTGGGATCCTGCCAAGTTTCGCGAGAGCCGTGCTGACATAGAGGCACATCGCCGGCGTGGAGTTGTATTCGTTACCGGCGTTGTTAGTGGCCGCAACATAGGCCCGATACCATTGCCGTTCTGAGCTGGAGGACGGTTTTCACTCGAATTGCAGGTTTATGAGCGTCGCCAGTTTTGGCGTTGAGATGTTTTCTTGCCTTTAGATCTAGTTGGATAGGCTAGCCTCCTGACCTCAGCGCTCCTCGATGAAGACGCTGCACTCCTTGGAGTGGGACATGAGATTGTCGATTCCCGCAGTCACGTCCCATCTCAGGTTGACCCTCGGCCCGTCATCGACGGTCTGAATCGTCACAACGCGGTCGTGGAAATGGCGGTCGCGTGCAGAGCGGTGATGAAGTTCGGGTGTAACCGTTACGCCGGCAGAACGCAGCTCGGCGCGCAACGCGCTCGATTGCGATTGCGGCGTATCCGCCTCGCCATGATCGGGATTCCACACGACGGCGAGTCGCTCGATGTCGACGCCCGCTGACCCAGCGGCAGCGACAAAGCTTGCTAGGCGGCGACGGTTATGCGGGCGAACGCCGCACCAGGGATCCTCGATTTCGAGCGCGACACGGCGCCCTGCTACGCCTTGAAAGAGCGGTGTGAGCGCTCGGGCGGTGCCCGGTCGGAAGCGGAAGACGCGCAAGCGTTCTGTGAGCCCAGCCAACGGACCCGGCAGCGTTCGGACGCTGTCCTGCACAGAGGCAAGCCAGCTGTCGCCTGCTGAGCATGAAAACAGGTGGCTGACCCCCTCCAATGGCCCGGCAAGAGCCGTCGCCGCGTCCGGCGATGCGTAGAACGCATCCACAGAGGCCTCTGCCCCGAAACCCTTCAAAACAGACAGGCGAGGCGCATTTGCCACGGCCGAACCGTCAAGCGTGCCAAAGCGAAGTTGACCGGATCGCTCGTATGGTGCCAACGCATAGGCAATCTCACGATCGAGGCCGGTCGGTGTACCTGCATCAACCGCACCCGGTGGAAGTAGATAGAGGGCATGCCTGTTCGAGGCTTCATCGAGCCAGTTCCGCAATGCCCGCGCACTTGTGAGGGCCTCGGACCGATCTTCGGCCCCCCAGAGATCTGGCGAGGAAACGGCCACCAGGCCCGCGCCCTCGAGACGCACCCGCAGCGTCGCCGCTGCGGTCTGCGCTACCGGGACCGCAGCCGCGGGCGCATGAGCGGGGCGTGGTGTCGAGTGTCCGTCGTCGGGGATTTTGGGACAGATGGCTGCCTGAGCTAAGAGAGGATCTGGCGCATCTGTTTGGTTTGATTATGCGGCGGATTTTCGGTGAAGCAAGCGCCGGGT